>NZ_KV800293.1:93340-118910 GCF_001810205.1 Pseudomonas sp. HMSC076A11
CCTGGCCGGTCGTTCGCATTGAAAAACGCATGCGTTTTTCAAGTGCTCACCCACATTTCGAGTGTCCGCAGTTGAGGCAGGTGGCGCAGCCGTCCATCTGTACCACCGCCATGCTGTTGCACTTGCCGCACAGTTGCGCGCCGGCGGGGAAGCCTTCGCCCGGCTCGACCTTGCTGGTGCCCTGGGCGGCCTCGTAGGCGGCGCGTTTTTCCGCGAGGAAAAGACGCTGTTCCTCGTCCAGTTCAGGGCCACGCAACAGGCCGATGGCCGTCAGGTGGCGCTCCAGCACGCCGCCGATCTCGGCGACGATGGAAGGCATGTAGATGCCGCCTTTCTTCAGGTAGCCCCCGCGCGGGTCGAATACCGCCTTGAGTTCCTCGACAAGGAAGGTACAGTCGCCGCCCTTGCGGAAAACCGCGGACATGATGCGGGTAAGTGCGACGATCCACTGGAAATGATCCATGTTCTTCGAGTTGATGAAGATCTCGAAGGGACGCCGCTGCTCGTGCGCCGTGCCCGCATTGAGGACCATGTCGTTGATGGTCACGTAGAGCGCGTGCTCGAACAGCGGCGACTTGATCTTGTAGGTGGCGCCGATCAGGGTATCCGGGCGCTCCAGGGTCTCGTCCATCTGCACCACCGACGCGGCTTCCGCGGCGGCGGCAAGGGCCTGCTCCTCGGCTTCGTTGACGACCTTGAAGCCCTTGATCTTCTGCGTGATCTTGACTGCTGACATATCGATTCCCCCGGCCTCAGTACTTGCCGTAATAGCCTTCTTTCAAGGCGTCGAAGAGGTTGGCGGCGGTATGGATCTCACCGTCGTACTCGACCTGCTCGTTGCCCTTGAACTCCACCACGCTGCCGTCCTCCAGTTCGAAGCGGTAGCGGGTCTTCTCCAGGTCGGACTCCTTGACCAGCACGCCCTGGAACGCCTCGGGATTGAAGCGGAAGGTGGTGCAGCCCTTGAGTCCCTGGTGCCAGGCGTAGCGGTAGATGTCCTTGAAGTCCTCGAACGGGTAGTCGGTGGGCACGTTGGCGGTCTTGGAGATCGACGAATCGACCCACTTCTGCGCCGCCGCCTGGATGTCCACGTGCTGCGCCGGGGTGACGCTGTCGGCGGTGATGAAGTAGTCCGGCAGGCGTCGCGCCGGGTCGTCGCTGTCCGGCAGGGCCTGGGCGTTGACCAGGGTCCGGTAGGCCAGCAGCTCGTAGCTGTAGACCTCGACCTTTTCCTTGGTCTTGCGGCCTTCGCGGATAAGGTTGCGCGAATAATGGTGGGCGAAGCTCGGCTCGATACCGTTGGAGGCATTGTTGGCCAGGCTCAGGCTGATGGTCCCGGTCGGCGCGATGGAGCTGTGGTGGGTGAAGCGCGCGCCGGTTTCAGCCAACGCCTCGATCAGTTCCGGAGCATGTTCGGCGACCCGCTGCATGTAGCGGGAATACTTGGCGTGAAGCACGCTGCCGCGGATGCGGTCGCCGGCCTTATAGCCATCGGCGGCCATTTCCGGACGCTTGCGAAGCATTTCCGCAGTGACTTCGTAGTCCTGCGCCAGGATCGGCGCCGGGCCCTTCTCCCTGGCCAGCTCCAGGGCCACTTCCCAGCCCACCAGGGCCATTTCCCGCGCCACTTCCTCGGTGAATACGCAGGCCTCGGGACTGCCGTAGCGCAGCTTGAGCAGGGTCAGGGTCGAGCCCAGGCCGAGGAAGCCCATGCCATGCCGGCGCTTGCCAAGGATTTCCTGGCGTTGCTGTTCCAGCGGCAGGCCGTTGATTTCCACCACGTTGTCGAGCATCCGGGTAAACACCCGCACCACTTCGCGGAAACGGTCCCAGTCGAAGCGCGCCTCGTCGCCAAATGGCTGCTCGACGAAGCAGGTGAGGTTGACCGAGCCGAGCAGACACGAGCCGTACGGCGGCAGAGGCTGCTCGCCGCAGGGGTTGGTGGCGCGGATCGCCTCGCACCACCAGTTGTTGTTCAGTTCGTTGACCCGGTCGATGAGGATGAAGCCCGGCTCCGCATAGTCGTAGGTGGAGACCATGATCATGTCCCACAGGTGGCGGGCGCGGACCTGGCCGTAGACCTTGCAGGCGACCAGCCCGTCGGCGCGCTGGACGTAGTCGTCCTGGATCGGCCATTCGCGCCAGACCACCGCGTTGGGGTCGTCGAGGTCGATCTCGTCGCGCTCCTTCACGTGCACCGGGAAGACCAGCGGCCAGTCGGCGTCCTGTTCCACCGCCTGCATGAACTGGTCGGTGATCAGCAGGCTCAGGTTGAACTGGCGCAAGCGCCCGTCCTCGCGCTTGGCGCGGATGAATTCGCGGACGTCCGGGTGGCTGACATCGAAGGTGCCCATCTGCGCGCCGCGGCGGCCGCCGGCGGAGCTGACGGTGAAGCACATCTTGTCGTAGATGTCCATGAACGACAGCGGCCCGCTGGTGTAGGCACCGGCACCGGAAACGTAGGCGCCGCGCGGGCGCAGGGTGCTGAACTCATAGCCGATGCCGCAGCCGGCCTTGAGCGTCAGGCCGGCCTCGTGGACTTTCTCGAGGATGTTGTCCATGGAGTCCTGAATGGTTCCGGACACCGTGCAGTTGATGGTCGAGGTGGCCGGCTTGTGCCCCAGGGCGCCGGCGTTGGAGATGATCCGGCCGGCCGGGATGGCGCCGTTGCGCAGGGCCCAGAGGAAGCGCCCGTACCAGTGTTCGCGGGAGGCCTTGTCCTCGACATCGGCAAGGGCGCGGGCGACGCGTTGCCAGGTACCGTCGACGCTGGCATCCACCGGCGTACCGTCCTTGCTCTTGAGCCGGTACTTCTTGTCCCAGATATCCTGCGACGCGTCCTGCAGGGCGATGGTCCCGCGTTCGGTGCGGGGACTGCGTGCGTCTGTCTTGGCCATCCGCTGATTAACCTCCCGATGGTTGTTGGGGCGTCCGAAGCCGGCCACCGTACGCAACATCTAGTTATCCGTACCTGACGGGAATCAATATCTTGTGTCAGGCAGCAACAGACAACCTTAGTCATCGGGACGCCGCGCGCAAGAGGGCGCGGCCATCGGTCACGGGTTTTCAGAGCTTTTCCAGACAGCCGGCAAATTCGCCTGCCAGGTTGTTCAGAAGATTCTCATAGCCGTTGGCGTCCACGCTCACGTTCACGCCCAGGTCGTCCAGTTCGGCCAGGCGCACCGGCAGGCCTTCGCTGAGGGTGTCGGCCAGCCGCGGTCGAAGCGGCGGCTCGCTGAAGATGCAGGCCGGACCGGCGGCCTTCAGCTGGGCGCGCATGGCGGCGACATGGCGTGCTCCCGGCTGGACCTCCGCGGATACCGCGAACACGCCGGTATGGCGCAACCCGTAGGCTTCCTCGAAATAGTCGAAGGCTTCGTGGAAGACGAAGAAAGGCTTGCCGGCAAGCTTGCCCAGGCGTTTGCGGAGTTTCCCGTCGAGCCCGCCGAGGCGCTCCTCGAAGGCCTTCAGGTTGGCCCGGTAGCGCCCGGCGTTGGCCGGGTCGACCTGGGCCAGGTCCTCGGCCATCCGCGCGGCGATGGTGCGGGCGTTGGCCGGCAACAGCCAGAGGTGGGCGTCGAGCATGCCGGGACGATGGTCATGGTCGTGCTCGTCGTGCCCGGCATGCTCCTCTTCCTCGAAATTGACGAACTTGCGCAGGTGCATGCCCGGCAGGTCCTGCACCGCGACGCTGGTGCCCTGGCGGCCGGCGAGCACCTTGGGCAGGAAGTTCTCCAGGTCCGGGCCGATCCAGTAGAACAATTGCACCTCGCGCAGCCGCCGTACGTCGGAAGGACGCAGGGCGTACTGGTGTGGCGAGGCGCCCGGCGGCAGCAGTACGTCCGGCTGGCCGACGCCGTCCTGGATGGCCGCGGCGACCAGTTGCAGCGGTTTGATGCTGGTCAGCACGCTGACCTCGGCGCGCGCCGGCGAAGCCAGCAGGAACAGGGCGAAGCAGGCGGACAGCAGGGCAAAGGGACGCAGGGTCACGGCGGCACTCACATGAAAGGTGGTTAGCGGGTAATATAATAACGTCTCTACCCTCGAGCGTCGCAGCCCATGTACAAGATTGCGCCCAAGACCCCGCTGGCCTGCCAGCCCCATGACCACAGCCAGTGCGTCAGCACCGCGCTGGCCGAGGCCGATGCGCTGTGCGCGCGCCAGGGCGTGCGCCTGACCGAACTACGGCGGCGCGTGCTGGAACTGGTCTGGCAGAGCCACAAGCCGCTGGGGGCCTACGATATCCTCGCGGTGCTCAGCGAAACCGACGGCCGCCGCGCCGCGCCGCCGACCGTCTACCGCGCGCTGGACTTCCTCCAGGAGAACGGCCTGGTGCACCGCATCGCCTCGCTCAACGCATTCGTCGACTGCAACAACCCGGAGCACAGCCACCAGGGCCAGTTCCTCATCTGCCGCACCTGCCACACCGCGATCGAGCTGGAACAGCCGGATATCAGCCGGGCCATCGTCGCCGGAGCGAACAGCGTCGGCTTCGCCGTTGAAAGCCAGACCGTCGAGGTGGTCGGCCTCTGCGGCACCTGCCGGGACCAGAAGGACGCCTGATGGACAACGCGCTGGTGCGGCTGACCCAGGTCGGCGTGTCCTTCAACGGCCAGGCGGTGCTGAGCGATGTCGACCTGGCCATCGAGCCCGGCCAGATCGTCACCCTGATCGGCCCCAACGGCGCCGGCAAGACCACCCTGGTACGCAGCGTGCTCGGCCTGCTCAAGCCGCACGTCGGCGAGGTCTGGCGACGGCCGCGGCTGACCATCGGCTACATGCCGCAGAAACTCCACGTCGACGCCACCCTGCCGCTCAGCGTACTGCGCTTCCTCCGCCTGGTACCCGGGGTCAGGCGCGAGCAGGCGCTGGCGGCGTTGCGCGAGGTCGGCGCGGCGCACGTGCTGGAGCGCCCGCTGCAAAGCATTTCCGGTGGCGAACTGCAACGCGTGCTGCTGGCCCGCGCTCTGCTGCGCAAGCCCGAGCTACTGGTGCTCGACGAGCCGGTGCAGGGCGTCGACGTCGCCGGCCAGGCCGAACTCTACCGCCTCATCGGCAAACTGCGCGACCGCTACGGCTGCGGTGTGCTGATGGTCTCCCACGACCTGCACCTGGTGATGAGCGCCACCGACCAGGTGGTCTGCCTGAACCGCCATGTCTGCTGCTCAGGGCACCCCGAGCAGGTCAGCGGCGACCCGGCCTTCGTCGAGCTGTTCGGCCAGGACGCTCGCAGCCTGGCGATCTACCACCACCATCACGACCACGCCCACGACCTCCACGGCGAGGTGGTCAAGGCCGGTCCCGGCGCCTTGCCTCCAGGCACCCGCTTCACTCCTGTCCACAAGCACGGCCCCGACTGCAACCATGGCTGACTTCCTGCTCAACGCCCTCCTCGCCGGCCTCGCCCTGGCCCTGGTGGCTGGCCCCCTGGGCTCCTTCGTGGTCTGGCGGCGGATGGCCTATTTCGGCGATACCCTGTCCCACGCCGCACTGCTCGGGGTAGCCCTGGGTTTCCTCCTCGATGTCAGCCCGACCCTGGCTGTGACCGTCGGCTGCGTGCTGCTCGCAGTGCTGCTGGTGACCCTGCAGCAGCGCCAGCCGCTGGCCGCCGACACCCTGCTGGGCATCCTCGCCCACAGCACCCTGTCGCTGGGCCTGGTCACCCTGAGCTTCATGAAGGAAGTGCGGGTCGACCTGATGGCTTACCTGTTCGGCGATCTGCTGGCGGTAAGCGCCAGCGACCTGCTGTGGATAATCGCCGGCAGCGCGCTGGTCCTGGCACTGATCTGCTTCCTCTGGCGGCCGCTGCTGGCGATCACCGTGCACGAGGAACTGGCGAAGGTGGAAGGCCTGCCGGTCGGAGCGATCCGCCTGGCGCTGATGTTGCTGATCGCCATCGTCATCGCCGTGGCGATGAAGATCGTCGGCGTACTGCTGATCACCTCGCTGCTGATCATTCCCGCCGCCGCCGCCCAGCGCCATGCCCGCAGTCCCGAGCAGATGGCGGTCGGCGCCAGCCTGCTGGGACTGGTCGCGGTGTGCGCCGGCCTGGCCCTGTCCTGGTTCAAGGATACCCCCGCCGGCCCCTCGATCGTGGTCAGCGCCGCCGGCCTGTTCCTGCTGAGTTTTGTCCTGCCCCGCCGCACGGTGTAGAATCTGGCGATTTTTTGACCAAACGAGAACCCGCAGGAATGATGTCGTCCTTCTTTCGCCTGCTGTCCGTCCTGGCGGCGGCGCTGCTGGTCAGCGCCTGCCAGGGCAATGCGTCGTCGCAACCGACGCCGGTGGTCGCGCCCCAGGCGCAGCCCGCCGATCCCTATGCCGAACTGCAGCAAACCCTGGCCGCCGGCAAGCTCGAACAGGCCGAGCAACAATGGCTGGCCCTGCGCAGCGCAGCCGCCGGCGACGAGCGCGTCGAAGCGTTCCGCCGCCAGTTGGCCGAGGCCTACATGCAGCGCGGGGAAACCGCGCTGCGTCAAGGAGACCTCAACACCGCCACCAGCGCCCTCGGCCATGCCCGCGGACTGATGCCCAAAGCGCCGGCGCTGACCGCCGGGCTGGACGGTGCGATCAACCGCGCCAAGGTCGATCCCGCCCGCGCCGAGCAGGCCCGACGCATGCAGCAGGCGGCCCAGCAGCAGATGCAGCAGATCATCCAGACGCCGCCCGGCGGCGAGCTGAAGCCGCTGCCCGGCGCTCCCCACCTGATCGATCCGCAAGCGGCCAGCAGCGCCGTGCCCCTGCCGATGCTCGACGGCACCGGCCAGGGCGGCCTCGGTGCGGTGCTCGACGCGGTGGCCGCGGATGTCGTCGCCTACCGTTGCAGGGTGCATATCGAAGTGCGCCGGGACAGCGACTATCCGCTGGTTTCCGACCAGCTCCTGGCGCGGGTGAAGAAGCTCTCACCCGATTTCGACCTGCATCTCAGCCATGTCGTACAGGCCGACAAGCCAACCCGATTGATACTTACCCCCCGGAATTGAGACCGGTCCTGCCCCGGCCGCAGCAGAAAGCGCTTGTCGGGAGCGCACCAGACGCTTATTCCATTTCAATGATTTTTCATCACCAATAAATATTAATAATGCATAAGAAAGCAAGGTAAAATACTCGGTTTAGCTGACCGCCCATGCTTCCCGCCAAGCCCGTGCTCCAGCCGTAACAGCATCGCCGCACCCACAAGGTTCGCCCAGTGATCGAATTCCACGACGTCCACAAGACCTATCGAGTTGCCGGTCGGGAAATCCCCGCCTTGCAACCGACCCGCCTGAACATCCAGGCCGGGCAGATTTTCGGCCTGATCGGCCATTCCGGTGCCGGCAAGAGCACCCTGCTGCGCCTGATCAACCGCCTCGAGGAGCCCAGCGGCGGCCGCATCCTGGTCGAGGGCGAAGACGTCACCGCCCTCGACGCCGAAGGCCTGCGCCGTTTCCGCCAGCGCGTCGGGATGATCTTCCAGCACTTCAACCTGCTGTCCTCGAAGACCGTCGCCGACAACATCGCCATGCCCCTGCGCCTGGCCGGCGGCTTCAGCCGTGCCGAAGTCGATGCGCGGGTCTCCGAGCTGCTCGCGCGGGTCGGCCTGTCCGACCACGCGCGCAAGTATCCGGCCCAGCTCTCCGGCGGACAGAAACAGCGCGTCGGCATCGCTCGCGCCCTGGCCTGCCGGCCGAGCATCCTGCTCTGCGACGAGGCCACCAGCGCCCTCGATCCGCAGACCACCGCCTCGGTCCTGCAACTGCTGGCGGAAATCAATCGCGAGCTGAAGCTGACCATCGTCCTCATCACCCACGAGATGGACGTGATCCGCCGTGTCTGCGACCAGGTCGCGGTCATGGACGGCGGCGCCATCGTCGAGCAGGGCGATGTCGCCGATGTCTTCCTCCATCCGCAGCACCCGACCACACGCCGCTTCGTGTTCGAGGCCGAACGGGTCGACGAAGACGAGCGCCACGACGATTTCGCCCACGTGCCGGGTCTCATCCTGCGCCTGACCTTCCGCGGCGAAGCCACCTATGCGCCACTGCTGGGCACCGTGGCTCGGCAGACCGGGGTCGACTACAGCATCCTTTCCGGACGCATCGACCGCATCAAGGACACGCCCTACGGCCAGTTGACCCTGGCCCTGGTCGGCGGTGACCTGGAAGCCGCCATGAGCCAGTTGAACGCCGCTGACGTACATGTGGAGGTACTGCGCTGATGGACTTCTTCGAAACCATGAGCTTCGCCAACATCGACTGGTACGAAATCTGGCTGGCCAGCGTCGACACCTTCTGGATGCTCGGCGGTTCGCTGCTGTTCACGGTGGTCCTCGGCCTGCCCCTCGGCGTCCTGCTGTTCCTTACCGGGCCACGGCAGATGTTCGAGCAGAAGGCGGTCTACACCCTGCTCTCGCTAGTGGTGAACATCCTCCGTTCGTTGCCGTTCATCATCCTGCTGATCGTGATGATCCCGCTGACCGTACTGATCACCGGTACCTCGCTGGGCGTCGCCGGGGCCATCCCGCCGCTGGTGGTGGGCGCCACGCCGTTCTTCGCGCGCCTGGTGGAAACCGCGCTGCGCGAGGTCGACAAGGGCATCATCGAGGCAACCCAGGCGATGGGCGCCAGCACCCGGCAGATCATCTGGAACGCCCTGCTGCCGGAAGCCCGGCCGGGCATCATCGCCGCCATCACCGTCACCGCCATCACCCTGGTCTCGTACACCGCGATGGCCGGAGTGGTCGGCGCCGGCGGGCTGGGCGACCTGGCGATCCGCTTCGGCTATCAGCGCTTCCAGACCGACGTGATGGTGGTCACGGTGGTGATGCTGCTGATCCTCGTCCAGATTCTGCAAACCGTGGGCGACAAGCTGGTGGTGCACTTCTCGCGCAAGTAAGCTTGCCGGCCAAGCCCAAAACCCTGAGCGCCGCGGTTATCCACAGCCGCCAGGAACACCTCGAAAGGAGTTGAAGATGAAAAAACTGCTTGCTGCTTTCTCCGCTGTCGCGGCGCTCAGCCTCACCGCCGCCCAGGCCGCCGAGTCCCTCACCGTCGCGGCCACCCCGGTGCCGCACGCGGAGATCCTCAACGTGGTCAAGCCGCTGCTGGCCAAGGAAGGCGTGGACCTGAAGATCAAGGAGTTCACCGACTACGTGCAGCCGAACGTGCAGGTCTCGGAAAAGCGCCTGGACGCCAACTTCTTCCAGCACCAGCCGTACCTCGATGAGTTCAACAAGGCCAAGGGCACCGACCTGGTCGCCGTGACCGGCGTACACATCGAGCCGCTGGGCGCCTACTCGAGCAAGTACAAGAAGCTCGACGAACTGCCTTCCGGCGCTACCGTGGTGATCCCCAACGACGCCACCAACGGCGGCCGCGCCCTGCTCCTGCTGGACAAGGCCGGGGTGATCAAGCTCAAGGACAACAAGAGCATCACCGCCACGCCGAAGGACATCGTCGACAATCCGAAGAACATCAAGATCCGCGAACTGGAAGCCGCGACCCTGCCGCGCGTGCTGACCCAGGTCGACATGGCGCTGATCAATACCAACTACGCCCTGGAAGCCAAGCTGAACCCGACCAAGGATGCGCTGGCCATCGAAGGCAGCGACTCGCCCTACGTGAACATCCTCGTCGCGCGGCCGGACAACAAGGACAGCGACGCCATGCAGAAGCTGGCCAAGGCCCTGCACAGCGCCGAGGTCAAGCAGTTCATCCAGGAGAAATACAAAGGCGCGGTGGTACCGGCGTTCTGAGCCAAGCCGCGTAACCGCCCCTGGAAAAAGCCCGGTCTTCGACCGGGCTTTTTCGTTTCCGTCCCGGCCGTACGTCTGCCTGCCGTGCCACGACAGAGGTCATTCGGCCGTTTGCGGGAAATGTAGTGAAAAAAACATTCCGTCACATATTGAACAATCTGAAAAATTCACTACACAATCGACCCACCTTCGAGGATGCCCCATGCAAGAACTAAAACAACGCCTGGCCTCCCCGCCCGCCGAACTGACGCCCGCGGAGCGCAAGGTGGTGCGTGCCCTGCTCGATGACTACCCGCGCCTCGGCCTCGGTCCGATGACGCGCCTGGCCCGGCACGCCGGAGTCAGCGACCCGACGATCATGCGCCTGGTGAAAAAGCTCGGCTTCGCCGGCTACGGCGACTTCCAGGAAGCGCTGCTGGCCGACGTCGACGACCGCCTGCGCTCGCCGCGCACCCTGCTCGCCGAACGCCGCGAGCGGATGGGCCGCGACGACACCTGGGCGCGCTACCTCGACCAGGCTGGCCAGAGCCTGCAACAGACCCTCGGCCTGACCCGCCCCGATGACATCCAGCGCCTCGCCGACTGGCTGCTCGACAGCCGCCTGCGCGTGCACTGCCACGGCGGACGCTTCAGCCGTTTCCTCGCCGGCTACCTGGTCACCCATCTGCGCCTGCTGCGCCCGCAGTGCCGATTGCTCGACGACGGCGCCCTGCTCCCCGACCAGCTCTACGACCTCGGCCGCCAGGACCTGCTGGTCCTGTTCGACTATCGCCGCTACCAGAGCCAGGCCCAGCACGTGGCCCAGGCCGCCAAGGCACGCGGCACACGGCTGGTGCTGTTCACCGACATCTACGCCTCGCCGCTGCGCGAACACGCCGACCTGATCGTCAGTTCGCCAGTGGAATCCGCCTCGCCCTTCGACTCGCTGGTGCCGGCCATGGCCCAGGTCGAGGCACTGGTAGCGACCCTGGTGGCGCGCATGGGCGCGCCGCTCGACGAACGCCTGGAGGGCATCGACCAGCTCCGCAACGCGTTCAGCAGTCATATTCTGGAGGAATGACCCGATGTTCAGCCTGCCCCACCACTCGCCGCGCGACCTGCCATTCGGCCGCCGGCAGACCGCCATCCTGTTCGTCGACATGCAGCGTGCCTGGGTCGAGCCGGGGCGCGACCCGCACGTCGATCCGCAGGCAGCCGGTTACTTCTACGAGCGCGTGCAGAACCAGGTGATCCCCAACCAGCAGCGCCTGCTCAGGGCCATGCGCGCAGTGGACGAGAACGTCCTGCACACCGTCATCGAGAGCCTCACCGCCGATGGTCGCGACCGCTCGCTGGATCACAAGCTGTCGGAGATGCACCTGCCCAAGGGCAGCCCGGACGCCAGGGTGATCGACGCCCTGGAGCCGACCGCCAACGAGATCGTGCTGCCGAAGACTTCTTCCGGCGTTTTCAACTCCACCGCCATCGACTACGTACTGCGCAACCTCGGCACCCGCCACCTGATCGTCTGCGGGGTGGTCACCGACCAGTGCGTGGACATGGCCGTGCGCGATGCCGCCGACCGCGGTTACCTGGTCACCCTGGTCGAGGATGCCTGCGCCACCCATACCCCGGAACGCCACCAGGCCTGCCTGGAAGCGATCAAGGGCTACTGCTGGATCAGCGACACCGAGACCGTCCTGCAACGCATCGCCGCCCTCGGCCGGAGCAACCTGTGAACCGCCTGCAGCCGGTACGCCTGGTCAGCTTCGTCACCACCGACCTGGCCGGCATCACCCGCGGGCGTTCGCTGCCCCTGGCGACCCTGGAGGAGCAATTGGCCAGCGGTTGCGGCTGGGTACCGGCGAACAGCTCGCTGACCCCGCAGGACCTGATCGACGAGAGCAGCCCCTGGGGCAGCCACGGCGACCTGCGCCTGCTGCCCGACCCGAACAGCCGGGTGCGCGTCGAGCAGGGTCCCGACGCCGCTGCGCCGGCGCTCGACTACCTGCACGGCAACCTGGTGGAAACCGACGGCACGCCGTGGCCGGCCTGCCCGCGCAGCCTGCTGCGGGCCGAGGTGGAACGCTATCGCGACAGCGGCCTGCAGGTCATCGCGGCGTTCGAACACGAATTCAGCCTGCTCGGCCTGCCCGGCGAGCGTCCGGCCGCGGCGTTTTCGCTGCAGGCCCAGCGTGCCGCCGGGCAGTTCCCCGGCTGGCTGGTCAGCGCCCTGGCCCAGGCTGGCACCGAGCCGGAGATGTTCCTCCCCGAATACGGCCAGCGCCAGTACGAGGTCACCTGCCGCCCGGCGCAGGGCGTGGCCGCCGCCGACCGCGCGGTGAACGTCCGCGAGGTCACTCGCGAAGTGGCGCGACAGATGGGCCTGCGTACCTGCTTCGCACCGCTGCCGGCACCCGGCGCGGTGACCAACGGGGTGCACCTGCACCTGAGCCTGCAACATGCCGACGGCAGCCCGCTGCTGTACGAGCCCGGTCGACCCAACGATCTCTCCGAACTCGGCGAGCACTGGGCCGCCGGCGTGCTCGCGCACCTGCCAGCGCTGTGCGCGCTGACCGCGCCTACCGCCGCCTCCTACCTGCGCCTGAAACCCCACCACTGGAGCGCCGCCTACGCCTGCCTGGGACTGCGCAACCGCGAAGCGGCGCTGCGCATCTGCCCGGTGGTGAGCGTCGGCGGCAAGCCGCTGGGCAAGCAGTACAACCTGGAATTCCGGCCGATGGACGCCACCGCCTGTCCGCACCTGGCGATGGCCGCGGTGCTGATCGCCGGCCGCCTAGGCATCGAACGACGCCTGCCGCTGCGCGCCCTGGCCGATATCGATCCGCACGGCCTCAGCGACGAAGAGCGCCAGGCCCGCGGCATCCAGGCCCTGCCGGCGACCCTCGGCGATGCGCTCGACTGCCTGCAACGCGACGAGGCGCTCTGTGCCGAGCTGCCAAAGCCGCTGCTGGACACCTACCTCGCCATGAAGCGCCACGAACTGGCGCTGACGGCGGGCCTTTCCGACGACGACCTGTGCCGCCACTATGCCGAGCTCTACTGACAACCCCGAACTCGGCATCTACCAGCTGCCGCCCTACCACCTGCTCAATCCCCAAGGGCGCAGCCCGGTGGTCCTGGTCTGCGAGCATGCCAGCCGGCACATTCCGCTGGAGTTGCAGCGCCTCGGCCTGGACCAGGCCGCGGCGGAAGAACACATCGCCTGGGATATCGGCGCCCTGGCGCTGGCCGAAGAGCTTTCCCGGCGACTCGACGCGCCATTGCTGGCGGCCGGCTACTCGCGTCTGCTGATCGACCTGAACCGACCGCTGGAGGCGCCCGACAGCATTCCGCCGCACAGCGAGGTCTACCCCGTTCCCGGCAACCGCGAGCTGTCCGAGACGGTGCGCCGCTATCGCCAGGATTGCCTGTTCCATCCGTTCCACCAGCGCCTGACGCAACTGCTCGACGAGCGCCAGGCCGCCGGCGTGCCGACCCGTGTGGTCGGCGTGCACAGTTTTACCCCGGTGTACCACGGCAGACCCCGCCCGCTGGTTGCCGGGGTGCTTTATCGCAACGCCGGCGCCTACGCCAGGCGCATCCTCGACGGTTTGCGCCGGCACGGCCTGGAAGTCGCCGGCAACCAGCCCTATGCGATCGACCCGGCGGAAGACACTACCGTTCCGGTGCATGGCGACGCACGCGGTCTGGAAGCGGTGCTGCTGGAGATCCGCAACGATGGATTGCGCACGCCGGATGCGGTGTACGCCTGGGCCGAGCGTCTGTATCCCTGGCTCTGATGCGATGACCGGCACCGCCGGTCGCCAACAACGAGAAAGAGGCCCGCTTCGCGTGCGGCGCCGATAACGACAATACGCTGCCTTTTCCCGAGGAGCCCGTCATGGCCATCGAACAGTTCGGATACCGGCAACAGCTGCGCCGCAGCCTGTCCCTGAGCGACCTGATCATCTACGGGATGATCTTCATGATCCCCATCGCCCCGTTCGGGGTCTACGGCTGGGTCCATGCCGACGCCCACGGCATGGTGCCGATGGCCTACCTGGTGGGCATGCTGGCGATGCTCTTCACCGCCCTCAGCTACGGAGCCATGGCCAAGGCCTTTCCGATTGCCGGCTCGGTGTATTCCTACGCCCAGCGCGGCATCCACCCCCATGTCGGCTTCATCGCCGGCTGGGTGCTGCTGCTCGACTACCTGCTGATCCCGCCGCTGCTCTACGTGTTCAGCGCGCTGGCGCTGAACCACTTGTTCCCGGCGATCCCCAAGCTGGCCTGGATGCTGCTGTTCCTGGTCTCGGCGACCCTGGTCAACCTGCGCGGCATCACCTTCGCCGCCCGCGCCAACCTGTTGTTCCTGATCGGAGAGCTGGTGGTGCTGGCGATCTTCCTGGTGGTCGGCTACCAGGCGCTGGAAGGCGGCCTGGGCAACGGCCGGCTGACCCTCGAACCGCTGTATCGCCCGGAAGCCTTCGATCTCGGCCTGGTGATGAAGGCCGCCTCGATCGCCGTACTGTCGTTCCTCGGCTTCGACGCCATCTCCACCCTCGCCGAGGAGGTCAAGGGCGATCCCGCCCGGCAGATCGGCCGCGCCGCGCTGATCGCGCTGTTCATCATGGGCGGCATCTTCATCGCGCAGACCTGGCTGGCCACCGACCTCGCCGCCGGGATGAACTTCAAGTCGGCGGACACCGCCTTCTACGAGATCGCCGAAGCGGCCGGTGGCCAGTGGCTGTCGATGCTGACCGCGGTAGCCACCGCGCTGGCCTGGGGTGTCACCGTGTCGATCACCTCGCAGGCAGCGGTCTCGCGCCTGCTCTACTCGATGGCCCGCGACGGCAGGCTGCCGCGCGCGCTGGCCAGGGTCCATCCGCGCTACCAGACGCCGCACGTCAGCCTGTACCTGGTGGCGGTGCTGTCGCTGGGAATCGGCTGGGCCTTCCTCGACGCACCGGACGTACTCACCTCACTGGTGAACTTCGGTGCCCTCACCGGCTTCTGCCTGCTGCACCTGAGCGTGATCAACCACTACTACCGCCGCCAGCGCTCCGGCCAGTGGTTGCGGCATCTACTGTTCCCGCTGGTGGGCCTGGCGATCATCGCCTACGTGCTGTACAGCATGAGCCTCGACGCACAGTTGCTCGGACTGGCCTGGATCGCGGTGGGGCTGGTCTACCTGGCGTTGCTGCAACGCGGCGGGCGCCAGGCGCCAACGGAGTTGGCGAAGGATCTCTGACGTCTCGCGAGGGCTGGTTCAGGCCGGCTCTTCGCCGACGAAATCGCTGCGGCTGAGGCCATGCCGCAGCATCTTTTCGTTGAGTGTCCGGCGCGGCAGTTGCAGCAACTCCATCACCGCCTTGATGTCCCCGCGGCACTGGCCGAGCGCCTGGCGCAGGCACTCCGCCTCGAAGGCTTCCATGCGTTCCGCCAGCCCCGAGGTGAGGCCGCCGCCTTCCTCCGCGTCCCCACGCTCCAGGCCGAGGACATGACGCTCGGCGGCGTTGGCCAGCTCGCGTACATTGCCCGGCCAGTCGTGGGCCATCAGCCGCGCCAGTTCCGCCGGCGCGGCGGGCTGCGGCTCGCGGCCGAGGCGCTGGCTGGCAACGCTGGCGAAATGTTCGAAGAGCAGCGGGATGTCCTCGCGACGCTCGCGGATCGGCGGCAGGCGCAGCTCGGCGACATTCAGGCGATACACCAGGTCCTCGCGGAAGCGTCCGGCACGTGCTTCGGCCAGCAGGTCGGGCTTGGTCGCGGCAATCACCCGCAGGTCGACGTGGATACTCTGGTTCGAGCCGAGCCGCTCCAGTTGCTGCTCCTGCAGGACGCGCAGCAGCTTGACCTGCTGCGCCAACGGCATGCTTTCGATCTCGTCGAGGAACAGGGTGCCGCCATGGGCATGCTCGAGCTTGCCGATGCGCTTGCCCTGCGCGCCGGTGAACGCACCGCTCTCATGACCGAACAGCTCGCTCTCGAACAGTTGCTCGGGAATCGCCGCGCAGTTCAGCGCCACGAACGGCTTGTCGGCGCGCGGCCCGAAGTCGTGCAGGCAGCGGGCAACCAGTTCCTTGCCGCTGCCGGTCTCGCCACGGATCAGGACGTTCACCGGGGTCGGCGCCAGGGCCAGAACCTGCCGGCGCAACGCTTCCATCGGCTTGGACACGCCGAGCAGACGCGCATCGACCTGGTCCTTGAGACTGGCCTGCTCCTTCAGGCGCCGGTTCTCCAGCACCAGGCGGCGCTTTTCCAGCGCGCGCCGCAAACTGCCGAGCAGGCGCTCGGGCGTGAAGGGTTTCTCGATGAAGTCGTAGGCACCCTGGCGCATGGCCTCCACCGCCATCGGCACGTCGCCGTGCCCGGTGACCATGATCACCGGCAGGTCGCGATCGACCGCCTGCAGGTTGGCGAGCAGTTGCAGGCCGTCCATGCCGGGCATGCGCACATCGCTGATGACCACCCCGGCGAAGGACTTGTCCAACGCTCCCAGGCATTCCTCGGCGCGCAGGCAGAGGCGCACCTCGAAGCCGGACAGCTCCAGCCATTGCTGCACCGCTTCGCGGATCGTCGCTTCGTCGTCGACGAAGATCACCTGGTCGCTCATGTCGTTACGCTCGTGTCATCGGGGGCCGCCGGCAGGATCAGGCTGAACACCGCTCCCGCCTCGGCATTGGCGACCTGCAGGCGGCCGCCGAGTTCGTGGACGATCCCATAGGATACCGCCAGGCCGAGGCCGAGTCCCTCTCCCACCGGCTTGGTGGTGAAGAACGGATCGAAGACGCTGCCCAGGTGCTCGGCGGGAATCCCGCCGCCGTTGTCGGCGACGCTCAGCACCCAGTCGCCGCCAAGCCGTTGCAGGGCCAGGCGGATCCATGGTCGCTCCTGGCCGGCAACGGCATCCAGGGCGTTGCGCAGCAGGTTGACCAGCACCTGTTCCAGGCGGATCGCGTCACCCATCACCCAGGCCGGCCAGAGCAGCGCCTGCTCGATCTCCACCCGTTCGGCGCGGATTCGCGGCAGCAACAACTGCTGCGCCTGTTCGACCACGTGACCCAACTCGATACGCTCGCGCAGGCCGCCGGCGCTCTTGCGCGCGAAGGTCTTCAGGTGGCCGGTGAGCGCGGCCATGCGTTCGAGCATCTGGTCGATGCGCGGCAACGCCTGGCGCGCCTCGTCGTGGCGTCCGGCGTCGAGCAGCAGGCGCAGGCTGGCCAGTTGCATGCGCTGGGCGGTGAGCGGCTGGTTGATCTCATGGGCCAGGGCTGCCGACATCTGCCCCAGGGCGGCCAGCTTGGCCGCCTGCACCAGGCCGTCCTGCGCGGTACGCAGGTCGGCGGTGCGCTGCTCGACCAGGCGCTCCAGCTCCTCCCGGCTACGTTGCCGCAGGCGGGCGATACGCCAGCGCTGGTGCAGGAACAAGCCGAGGAAGACCAGCGCCAGCCAAGTGCCGGCGGCGGCCAGGCGCGCGGTGGCGACGTCGTCCTGGATGCTCGCGGTGTCGCGCAGCAAGTGGAGGGTCCAGCCGTCGTTGGGCAGGTCCAGCGATTGCCAGAGGTAGTCCTTCTCGCCGTCGGCGCTTTCCACCCGCGCCAGACGGCTGTCTTCGCCGTAGCTGCGCAAGGTCTGGTGGCGCAGGGGTGTCAGGGGCTGGCGATCGTACTGCCGGGTCTCCGCCAGTTCGAAGCGGTCCACGGTATCCAGCGGTTCCAGTTCGCGGTAGCGCCAACCGGCGTGGTTGGCGAGGAACACGATGCCCTTGGCGTCGCTGGCCAGGACCAGGTCGGGGGTCTGGTTCCACTGCCGTTCCAGATCGGGAAACTCCAGCTTGACCACGATTGCGCCCAGGAAGCTGCCGTCCTCGGCGCGCACCGCGTGGGACAGGAAATAACCGGGAATCCCGCTGATCACCCCGACCGCATAGAAACGTCCGGAGCCTTGGGCGATGGTCTGGCGGAAATAGGGACGGAAACCGTAGTTGTGGCCCACGTAGCTGGTCGGCAGGTTCCAGTTGCTCGCCGCCACGGCCAGCCCGGTACGGTCGAGCAGCTCCAGTGTGGAGGAGCGGGCGGCCAGGTTGATGCTTTCCAGCTTGAGGTTGAGGCGCTGCTGCAACTCGCCGTCGATCGGCCCGGCCAGCGCCGCGCGCAGGTCCGGATCCAGCGCCAGTACCGCCGGCAGGCTGCGGAAGCGTTCGATCAGGGTCTGCAGCGAGCCGGCGTAGAGGTCCAGCTGCTTGCGCACCTGTTCGCCCTCGGCGCGTAGCGCCTGCTGCCGCGCCTGGCGACCCGCCCAGTCCATGGACAGCAGCAGGCCGCCGAGCAGCGGCAGCAACAGCAGGAACAGGCGCAGCGGACGGGACAAGGACATCGGCGGATCGAAACGGCGGCGGGAAGCGGCGACGATAGCACGGCGCCCGGTTACACTGCGCGCCGTACGAGGAGTCCGCCCATGTCGCTATCCCCCTGGTCCCATTCCTGCTCGGCCGGTTTCACCCTGCGCGGCTGGCGCAGCGAACCGAGCGGCAAGCCGTTGCTGCATTTCCTCCATGGCAACGGCTTCTGCGGCCGCACCTACGAACCGATGCTGCGTCTGTTGGCGGAGGATTTCGACCTCTGGCTGTGCGACATCCAGGGCCACGGCGAAAGCGACCACGGCGGCCGCTTCCACGGCTGGAACCGCAACGCCGAGATGGCGGTGGAGGCCTTCGAGGCCGGGCGCGGTCCCTATGGAGATGTCCAGCGACTGGCCTGCGGGCACAGCTTCGGCGGCGTCCTCAGCAGCCTCGTCCTGGCCCGCCATCCCACCCTGTTCGCCCGCGCCGTGCTGCTCGACCCGGTACTGTTCACCCCGGCGATGATCGGCGTGATGGCACTTTCCGAGACCCTCGGCCTGCAATTGCGCGGCAGCCTGGCGAAGAAGGCGCGCCTGCGCCGCAGCCAGTGGCCCGATCGCGCAGCCGCCTACGCCGGCTTGCGCGGCCGCGGTATCTTCAAGGGCTGGACCGACGAGGCGCTGTGGGCCTACGTGGAATATGCGCTGAAGGAGAGCGACGGCGGAGTCGAGCTGAAGTGCCGGCCAAGCCGCGAAGCGGAGATCTTCAGCTCCTTCCCCAGGCGGCTGTGGCCGTCGCTGGGCAAGATCACCACGCCGACCCGCGTGCTCTACGGTGACCGCACCTACCCTTTCGTCGCCAAGTCGGTGGCGCGCTGGTGCTCGCTCAACCCCCAGGTCAGCGCCCACGTGGTGGTCGGCGGCCACTGCTTCATGCAGGAAGACCCGGCCGATGCCGCCGAACGCGTACGCGACTTTCTCCTGCCCAATCCATGAACGCTCCTTCCGTGGGGAATCCGGCGCTCATCCATCGGTCCCAGGGAGGATGACCCCACAGGACCGAGCCATGCGCCCTCTCCTCTTCAGTGCCCTTCTCCTGCTTTCCGGGCATACCCAGGCCAGCGAATGGAACGACAGCCAGGCCGTGGACAAGCTATTCGGCGCGGCCGGGGTGAAAGGCACCTTCGTCCTCTACGATGTGCAGCGGCAGTGCTATGTCGGCCATGACCGGGAGCGCGCGGAAACCCGCTTCGTTCCCGCTTCCACCTACAAGGTGGCGAACAGCCTGATCGGCTTATCCACAGGGGCGGTTAGATCCGCCGACGAGGTTCTTCCCTATGGCGGCAAGCCCCAGCGCTTCAAGGCCTGGGAGCACGACATGAGCCTGCGCGAGGCGATCAAGGCATCGAACGTACCGGTCTACCAGGAACTGGCGCGGCGCATCGGCCTGGAGCGGATGCGCGCCAATGTCTCGCGCCTGGGTTACGGCAACGCGGAAATCGGCCAGGTTGTGGATAACTTCTGGTTGGTGGGACCGCTGAAGATCAGCGCGATGGAACAGACCCGCTTTCTGATCCGACTGGCGCAGGGAGAATTGCCATTCCCCGCCCCGGTGCAGTCCACCGTGCGCGCCATGACCCTGCTGGAAAGCGGCCCGGGCTGGGAGCTGCACGGCAAGACCGGCTGGTGCTTCGACTGCACGCCGGAGCTCGGCTGGTGGGTGGGCTGGGTGAAGCGCAACGAGCGGCTCTACGGCTTCGCCCTGAACATCGACATGCCCGGCGGCGAGGCCGACATCGGCAAGCGCGTCGAACTGGGCAAGGCCAGTCTCAAGGCTCTCGGGATACTGCCCTGACGCTCTGCCGCCTCAGTCGCCGACCTTTTTCTGCCGGGACTGCCGCCACTCGTCGAGGCGAATCACCTCGGCGCTATGCACCGGCGGGTTGTCGACCTCGGCGGCCGCCTCGAAGCGATGCGGGGCCAATTCGATGGCGCCGAGGTGATAGCCATACATGACGATGCGCCCGGCGTAGCGTTCCTCGCCGCTGACGGTGAATTCGAAACCGAACTCGCGGCTCAGCCGCCACTGACCACGGTGGTCACGGGCCAGGCGCAGGCGCCGGCGCGCGACATTCTCGTCGAGCAGTTCCACGCCCTGCTTGGCGCAATGCTGCTTGGCCAGCAGCAACGCCCGCTCGCGCACGCCATGGGCGCGCCACCACCAGGCTGCGGCGGCGCCCAACAGGAGCATGACGAAAAGGTTACCCAGGGTCACGAGCGGAATCCGGTGTAGGGGGACGGCCAGCTTACCCGTTCTCCCGGCAGGCAGCGAGTGGGGGGTGTTTTCGCCATGTGAATTAGCCCCCATACTGCGCCGACTCAGCTGTAGGAAGTCGTCTCATGCCACGTACACCCCACCTGCTCGCCATCCAGTCCCATGTGGTCTTCGGCCACGCCGGCAATGCCGCGGCGGTGTTCCCGATGCAGCGCATCGGAATCAACGTCTGGCCGTTGAACACGGTGCAATTCTCCAACCACACCCAGTACGGTCAATGGACCGGGCAGGTGCTGCCGCCGGAGCAGATTCCGGCGCTGGTGGACGGTATTGCCGGCATCGGCGAACTGGGCAACTGCGACGCGGTGCTGTCCGGCTATCTCGGCAGCGCCGCCCAGGGCCGCGCCATTCTCGATGTGGTGGCACGGATCAAACAGGCCAACCCTCGGGCGTTGTACCTCTGCGACCCGGTCATGGGCCACCCGGAAAAAGGCTGCATCGTGGCCCCGGAAGTCAGCGACTTCCTGCTGGAAGAAGCCGCCGCGGTCGCCGACTACCTGTGCCCCAACCAGTTGGAGCTGGACAGCTTCTGCGACCGCCAGCCGAACTCCCTCGCCGACTGCGTGGAAATGGCACGGAGCCTGCTGGCACGCGGTCCCAGGGCAATCCTGGTAAAGCACCTGAACTATCCGGGCAAGGCCGGCGACACCTTCGAGATGCTGCTGGTGGCCGCCGATCAGGCCTGGCACCTGCAACGCCCGCTGCTGGCCTTCCCGCGGCAACCGGTCGGGGTCGGCGACCTGGCCTCGGGGCTGTTCCTCTCTCGCCTGCTGCTCGGCGACGACCTGCGTAACGCCTTCGAATTCACCGGCGCCGCGGTCCATGAAGTGCTGCTGGAAACCCAGGCCTGCGGCAGCTACGAGCTGGAGCTGGTGCGGGCGCAGGATCGGATCGCACATCCACGTCTCAAATTCGAAGCTCGCTCACTCGCAATGTAGGAATCTGACATATCATTCTCGGTCTTCCGACAGAGATAGACCGACGAATGAGCCCCACCAGCGCCCTACCTGCCCTAGCCTGCCTGGCTGTTGCGCTCGCCACCTGTGAGTTCATTCGTCGCCTTGGCAGCGCGCGCCTGCCCGCTTCCCGGTTCGTCACCATCGACGGCCTGCGCGGTTACCTGGCGTTCTTCGTTTTTCTCCATCACTCGTCCATCTGGTACTACTACCTGAAGGATGGTCTCTGGCAACTACCGCCGTCCCGGCTCTACGCCCATTTCGGCCAGACCAGCGTCGCGCTGTTCTTCATGGTCACCGGCTTCCTCTTCGCTCACAAGCTCCTGCACAGCCGCGGCACGCCGATCAGATGGCTGGATGTCTATGCATCGAGGATTGCCCGGCTGCTCCCAGCCTATCTCCTGGCAATGGCACTGCTATTCCTTTTGGTGTTCACGGCCACCGGCTTTTCCCTACGCGAGGCGCCCTCGGCCCTGCTTGGCAAGATGCTCGACTGGTTGCTCTTCTCGATACCGAGCAAGCCTGACATGAACGGTTTCATCGGGACATTCCGCATCGTGGCAGGGGTGACCTGGACGCTGCCCTATGAGTGGTTGTTCTACTTCTGCCTGCCATTCCTCGGCGTCCTGCTCGGGAACCGTCCTTCCCCAGTAGCCATGGCCATCATGGCAGGCATGATCTGGCTGGTACTGAAAGCCTGGCAGCCGAACTGGACGCTCGCCTATATGTTCGTCGCTGGTGGGTTGTCAGCGCTCGCGGTACGCTCGACGCACCTGCAGCGATTCGCCGCGAGTATCCCCGGCAATCTCCTATGCCTGGCGCTCCTGCTCCTACCCGGAGTGCTCTTTCCCAGCGCCTATCAGGAAACGGCGATCCTCATTCTCGGCCTGGCTTTCCTGCTGATTGCGGCGGGTTCGAGCCTATTCGGCCTGCTGACTCAAGCACTGTCCCGCTTCCTCGGCGAAATGACCTACAGCATGTATCTGCTGCACGGGTGCATCCTATTCATCAGCTTCGAACTGCTGATCGGCAGGGACAACGCCAAGGCGTTTTCCGCTCTGGAACACTGGCTGGTCATAGGTGCGATCACTCCCCTGGTAGTGCTCGCGTCGTATCTATCCTTCCGTTTCATAGAAAGTCCGGCCATGCAACGCTCCAGACAACTCAGCGCTCTGCTGGGCAAACCGATGCTGGCGCTCAAGCGCCTGGGCCGTCACCCGACTGCTGGCTAAAGAACGTATTTCCCCAACATCAACCCACCGACCACCATCACCGCCATCAGCACGAAAGCCATGCCCAGACGCCGCTCGATCAGGGTCTTCAGGCGTGGGCCAGCCCAGAACAGCAAAGCGCAGGTAGCGGCGAAGCGCAGGCTGCGGGCGACAAGGCTGAGGCCGACGAACAGCCAGAGGTCGAGCTGGGTCACTCCGCTGGTAATGGTGATCACCTTGTACGGCAGCGGCGTGAAGCCGCCGCCCAGCAGCACCATCAGCCAGCCCAGTTCGTTGTAGCGTTCGGCGACCTGTTCGAAGTTCTCCAGCAAGCCATAGAACGCCAGGATCGGCATGGCCACGCTCTCGAACAGCAGCAAGCCGATGAAATAGCCGGCGATGCCGCCCAGCACCGAGCTGATCGCGCAGATCGCCGCGTAGCGCCAGGCCTTGGCCCGGTTGGCCAGGACCATCGGCACCAGCAAGGCGTCCGGCGGAATCGGGAAGAACGAGCTTTCGGCGAAGGTCACCCCGCCCAGGGCCAGCTCCGCGCGGGGATGGCCGGCCAGGCGCAGGGTCCAGTCGTAGAGACGGCGCAACATGTCAGGCCGACTGCGGCAGCGGTGCGTCGGCGCCGCGCTCGTCACGGTCGAGCCCCAGGCGATGGACCATGCCGCAGGCGATCTCGCGCTCGCCCATGATCACCAGGTTGGCGCCGTTCTGCTCCAGGTAGTCCACCTCGGCGTCGAAATGCGCCCGGGCGACGATGTCCAGCGGCGGGTTCACCGCGCGGGCGTGGCTGGCGATCTGCCCGGCCTCGAAGCCGTTGGGAATGGCGATCAGCAACCAGCGCGCCTCGGCGATGTTGGCCAGCTCCAGCACGCCGGGACTGGCGGCATTGCCGAGGACCACGCTGTAGCCCTGTTCGCGCAGTTCGTCGGCCTTGTCGCGCTTGTCCACCACTACCACGAAGGGCGTCCCGGCGGCGCGCAGGCGAGCGCTGACCAACCCGCCAACCCGGCCATGACCGATCAGCACCGCATGCTCGCGCTCCAGGATCGGCGGCGGCAGGTCCTGCGCCGGCATCTCGCGGACCCCGCCAGCGGCCTCCGCCAGGCGCTGCTCCTTGCGTTGCTGCAGGCGATCGATGGCGATGAACAGCAGCGGATTGACCAGGATCGACAGGATCGCCCCGGCCAGCACCAGGTCGCGGCTCTGCTCCGGCACCAGTTCGAGGCCAATGCCCAGGCCGATGAGAATGAAGGAAAACTCGCCGATCTGCGCCAGGCTGGCGGCGATCACCAGTGCGGTGCTGTTCGGATGGCCGAAAGCGCGGACGATCAGGTAGGCGGCCACCGACTTGCCGAAGACGATGACCAGGAAAGTGGCCAGGACCGTCAGTGGCTCCTGCAACAGGATCATCGGATTGAACAGCATCCCCACCGAGACGAAGAACAGCACCGCGAAAGCGTCGCGCAGCGGCAACGAGTTCTCCGCCGCCTCGTGGCTGAGCTCGGACTCGTTGAGAATCATCCCGGCGAAGAAGGCACCTAGCGCGAAGGACACCCCGAACAGCACCGCCGAGCCATAGGCGATGCCCAAGGCAATGGCCAGCACGGCCAGGGTGAAGAGCTCCCGCGAACCGCTGGCGGCGATCCTCTCCAGCACCCAGGGCACCACCCGGCGACCGCCGAAGATCATCAGGGCGACGAAGGCGGCGACCTTGCCCAGGGTAATCAGCAGCGGCCAGAGCAGACCGGCGTCGCCGCCGTCGGTCTTGCCGCCGAGGGTGCCGGCGAGCGCCGGCAGGAGCACCAGGGTCAGGACCATCGCCAGGTCCTCGACGATCAGCCAGCCGATGGCGATCCTGCCACGCTTGGTGTCCAGCAACTGGCGCTGCTCCAGGGCGCGCAACAGCACCACGGTACTGGCCACCGACAGGCTCAGGCCGAATACCAGGCCGCCGCCGAAGCTCCAGCCGAGCAGCTTGGCCAGGCCGATGCCAAGCAGCGTGGCGACGCCGATCTGCACCAGCGCCCCGGGAATGGCAATGGCCTTCACCGAGAGCAGGTCCTTGAGCGAGAAGTGCAGGCCGACGCCGAACATCAGCAGGATCACGCCGAGTTCGGCGATTTCCTGCGACAGCGCCTGGTCGGCGACATAGCCGGGAGTGAACGGCCCGGCCAGGACGCCCGCGAGCAAGTAGCCGACCAGCGGCGAAATGCGCAGGCGATTGGCCAGGGCCCCGAAGAGGAAGGCGAGGACGAACCCCGCGGCGAGTGTAGTGAGTAACGGCGTATGGTGCATCAGGACTCCCGGCAACACGGGGAACGCGTCCTCCGCGGCCTGGCCGGCGGACGACGACGTTCGAAATGGATCACGGACCCGCGCCCGTGACGGCAAGGCGGAAAGGCTTTCCGCCAACGGAGCCGGGCAGAGCGACCGGCCCATGGCATTCGAGCGACCCGACGGCGGCTATGGTTCCTGGCGAAACCCGGCGCGATACCGACAGGTTAACCCGTTGACGTTGCTGGAGTTTTAACAGGCACGCCGGTTTCTTATCAAGAAATGTCAGGAATGGACGCCAGCAGAGGCAAACCTCTGCGTTTTCTTATGAAAAGCTGCGAAAATTCGCGAAACGGCAGCAGGTCCGAAGCGGGCTCGACCGGACACCGGCAGCCTTCCTCATCCGTCTTCGCGAATCGCCTGGTAGCGGGCCTCCAGCTCCGCGCGCAGCTGGCGGCGTTGTTGGGCCTGGGCGAAGCGGCGCTTCTGCTCGGCGGTTTCCAGCTCCAGCGGGCGGACGGCCACCGGCTTGCGCTCGTCATCCAGGGCGACCATGGTGAAGAAACAGCTGTTGGTATGACGCACGGACTGCTCGCGGATGTTCTCGGTGATGACCTTGACGCCGATTTCCATGGAAGTCCGCCCGGTGTAGTTGACCGAAGCGAGGAAGGTCACCAGTTCGCCGACATGCACCGGCTCGCGGAAGATCACCTGATCCACCGACAGG
>NZ_KV800293.1:119010-167546 GCF_001810205.1 Pseudomonas sp. HMSC076A11
TCACCTGATCCACCGACAGGGTCACCACGTAGCGACCGGCATAGCGACTGGCGCATGCATAGGCGACTTCGTCGAGATACTTCAGGAGGGTGCCGCCATGGACATTGCCGGAGAAATTGGCCATGTCCGGAGTCATCAGCACGGTCATCGACAGTTGGTTGTTTCCGGGTTGCATAGCGCTTTTTCTCTCATCAGGACGGGCGGGGGACACCATAGACGCAAACGAAGACGGCAGCGGCCACAAATTTTCAATCGTCATGATCGAAATCGCGCCGGGTCGTGCAGACATCCGCGGGCTTTTCTAGACTGGCCCTTTTCCACCGGGAATCGCTCCAATGCCTGCCGCCATACGCATCCTTCTCCTGGCCCTGGCCGTGCTTGCCGGCATCGGTGCCGCTGCCATCCAGGCCGAGGATACGCCCTGCGCCACCGCCGCGGAATGCAACACGCGCGGCACCCAGGCTTATCGACAGGGGAGTTATCCACAGGCGCTGGACGCCTTCGCCTGGCAATTGCGCCTGGCCGAGCGCCAGGAGCAGGGCGGAGCCGACTCGGAACAGGCGCTGAACAATCTCGCGCTGACCAGCCTCAAGGCCGGGCAACCGGGACGCGCCCGCGCCTGGATGAACCTGGCGCTGGATCGCGGCTACAGCGGCAAAGCCACGCGCTACAACCTGGAACAGGTTGCCCTGAAAGTCGACTATCCGTCCCTCCAGGGCCTCGCCGGGCACTACCTGCGCTACGCCGGGCAGGCCGAATGGGAAAGCCTGCAGATCGAACCGGTGAAGGGCGGCTACCAGGCGAGCTTCGCCCTGATGCGCATCGGCAATCCGGAGAAACTGATGGAATATGGGCCCGCGGCGGTCGGCGAGCTGTCCGGTCGGCTGGAGGGGCAAGGCGCGCTCTACCGGCTGCGCAGCGAAGGCCTGGGCGCCGGCTGCAGCCTGCTGGTATGGCAGGAAGGCATCGACCTGCGAGTGGTGGAGAGCCTTGGCGGGAACTGCCAGGGTTACGGCGGCATGGGCATCGCCGCCGCCGGTAACTGGGTGAAGATATCCAGTCAGGCCAGGGACGACTGAAACTTTTCCACAGGCCGCTCCAGCGGAGCGACCCGTGGAAAATCCACTCAGCGGCCAGCGGACAGGCCGAAGTCCACCGCCAGGTCGGCACCCGTGATCGCTTCGGCCTGAGGGCCGCAGAGATACCAGACCAGCTCGGCGACTTCTTCCGGGCGGATGAAGCGTGCCGCCTTGCCCTGTGGATAATCCTTCAGCAGCGCGCGCTTGTAGCCATCCGGATTGCCCATCCCATAGCGTTCGGCCTGGTAGTCGAGCATCGGCGTGGCGATATCCGCCGGCGACACGGCGTTGACCCGCACGCCCTGCTCGGCCAGTTCCAGCGCCAGGGTCTTGCTCAGCATGGTCAGCGCCGCCTTGCTCGCGCAATACGCCGCCGAACCCCGGTAGGCCTGGCGTCCGGAGTCGCTGGAGATGTTGACGATGCTGCCCTGGTTTTCCTTCAGGTAGGGAATCGCGGCCTGGCACATGTAGAAGGAGGCCTTGAGGTTGACTCCCAGGACCAGGTCGAAATCCTCCTCGGTGAAGTTTTCCACAGGCCCCTCGCGCCAGACGCCCGCGGCATTCACCAGGGCGTCGAGACGTCCGGTACGGGCGAGAATCTTCGACATCAGGGTATGGCAGTTATCCGCGCTGCGCAGGTCGGCGACCCCGCTGGCGTCCAACGGCACCTGCGCGTTCAGCGCGTGCAGGCCCTCCTTATCCACATCCGTGGCGGCGATGCGCCAATGACTCTGGGCGAAACGCTTGGCGATTGCCCGGCCCAAGCCGCCGGCTGCACCAGTGATAAGAACGACGGGCGTGCTCATCTGCTTTTCCTTACTCCTGTGCCGCGTGGAAAACACCGACGGCCAATCGGCCGCCCGCTTCAATGACTGACCGGCAACGCCGGCAGCCGTTCATTCAGGCCTGGTTGAGATACCAGCGCCAGTCCTGCTCGCCGACCTCGCCCATGAAGGCACGGTATTCGGCCTGCTTGATCGCCAGGTAGATCTTCAGGAAATCCTCGCCGAGCGCCTCGCGCGCCCAGGCCGAGCCCTCCAGCGCGCGCAGCGCGGTCAGCCAGTCGCTCGGCAACGCCTGGGTGGCTTGAGCGTAGCCGTTGCCGGTGATCGGCGCACCGGGGTCGAGTCGCTCGCGAATCCCCAGGCGCACCGCCGCGAGCAACGCCGCCGCCGCCAGGTAGGGATTGGCGTCGGCGCCGCAGATGCGGTGCTCGATGTGCCGGCTGGACGCCGGGCCGCCGGGAACCCGCAGCGACACGGTGCGGTTGTTGATTCCCCAGGTCGGCGCCAGCGGCGCGTAGCTGTTCGCCTGGAAGCGGCGGAACGAGTTGGCGTTCGGACAGAACAGCGCCAAAGACTCCAGCAGGCACGCCTTCATTCCACCGATGGCCTGGCGCAGCAGCGGGGTCCCGGCCGGGTCCTCGCTGGCGAACAGATTGTTGCCAGCGGCGTCGGCCAGGCTGACGTGCAGGTGCAGGCCGCTGCCGGAAAGATCGGCGAACGGCTTGGCCATGAAGCAGGCCTGCAACCCATGGCGATTCGCCACGCCCTTGACCAGGCGCTTGTAGCGCACGCCTTCGTCGATCGCCTGGAGCGTGTCGAAGCGATGCTGCAGGGTAATTTCCACCTGCCCCGGCGCGTACTCCGAAATCGCCGTGCGCGCCGGCAGGCCCTGGGCCTCGCAGGCGGCATACAAGTCATCGAGGAATGGCTGCAACTGCTCCAGCTCGTAGACGCCATAGACCTGGGTCGCCCGCGGCCGCTGGCCATTCATCTGTAACGCCGGCAACGGCCGGCCGTCGCTGTCGCGTTCGCGGTCGAGCAGGTAGAACTCCAGTTCCACCGCCATCACCGGGTGGAAACCCTCCGCCTGCAGACTGTGGATAACCCGCTGCAACACATGCCGGGGATCGCCCGCCGCGGCCGGTAGCCCGAGCTCGGGATGCATGCTTACCTGCACCTGGCCGGTCGGTGACTGCCGCCAGGGTTGCAGGGTCAGGCTGCCGGGCAGCGGGAAGGTCCAGCAATCGGCATCGCCGACGTCCCAGACCAGGCCGGTCTCCTCGACGTCATCGCCATTGATGGTCAGGCCGAGGATGGTGCTCGGCAGCGGCCGCCCGCTTTCGTAGACCGCCAGCAGCTCGTCGCGATGCAGCAGCTTGCCGCGCGGCACGCCGTTGGCGTCGATCAGGAACAGCTCGATGCTGCGCACCTCGGGGTGTGCGGCGAGGAACTCGCGGGCTTCCCGCGGATCGGCGAAATGCATCTCAGGCCTCCCGCGCGCCGGGTATGGCGAGCAGCTCGCCGAGCGCCTCGTCGAGGCTGGAGAGCAGGCGGTCGACATCTTCTTGGCGAGTGTCCGGGCAACACAGGGTCATGTTGTGGAACGGCGTGATGAGGATGCCGCGGTTGATCAGATACAGGTGCAAGGCCATCTGCAGGCTGTCGTGGAACGCCGCCTCGGCGGCCGCGCCGTCGCGTGGGGGTTGCGGGCAGAACTGGAACTCGCTGCGCGCGCCGAGCTCGGTCACCGACCAGGCCAGGCCGTACTTGTGGATAATCCTGCGGAAGCCCTCGGCCAGACGCGCCGCCAGGGGCAGCATGTGGGCGTAGGCGGTATCGGTCATCACCTCTTCCAGGTTGGCGCGCATACAGCGCATCGCCAGGGCGTTGGCCGACAGCGTGGTACCCATGCCGCTGTGGCCGTGGCCTTCGCTCTGCTCGCTGGCACGTGCCCTGGCCAGTTGCATGGCGCTGGCCATCGCCGCGCTGCAACCATACACCGAGCACGGTACGCCGCCGGCGATCGGCTTGCCGAGGGTGATGAAGTCCGGCTCGAGCTTCCAGGCGCGGGTACAGCCGCCAGGACCTGTGGAGATGGTGTGGGTCTCGTCGATGATCAGCAGCGTGCCGTGACGACGGGTCAGCTCGCGCAGCTTCTGGTGGAAGCCGGGTTGCGGCAGGACCATGCCGATGTTGGTCATCGCCGGCTCGCAGAGCACGGCGGCCACGTCTTCGCTGGCCAGCGCCCGCTCCAGGGCCTGGAGGTCGTTGAACGGCACCGCGCGGCTGAACTGGGTGAGGTCGTGGGCCTGGCCGAGCAGGCCGGAGCGATGCACGGTGCGGCCGTCGCGGCAGCGAACCAGGGTGTCGTCGACCGTGCCGTGGTAGCAACCGTCGAATACCAGCACCACCTTGCGACCGGTGATCGCACGCGCCCAGCGCAGGACGAAGCGGTTGGCGTCGGTAGCGGTGGTCGCTACCTGCCAGAACGGCAGGCCGAAGCGCTGCGCCAGCAGCTCGCCTGCGACGATGGCATCCTCCCCCGGAAGCATGGTGGTCAGGCCGTTCGCGCCCTGCTCGGCGAGCGCCCGGGCGATCGGCGCCGGAGAATGGCCGAACATGCTGCCGGTATCGCCCAGGCAGAAGTCCACGTAGGCGTGGCCGTCCACATCATGGAAACGCGCGCCGTGGGCACGCTCCACGAACAGCGGACAGGGTGTTGACCAATCGCTCATCCAGTGCATCGGTACGCCGTCGAACAAGGCGCGCCGGGCTCGCTCGGCGAGCGCGACGGACTGTGGATTCTGCGCAAGGAAACGTTGCTGCTCGCGGGCCATGAAGGTTTCCACGGCGGCTTCGGCGATGCCACTGGCGGTCATTTCGAACACCTCGTTTTTTATTTCGCACAACTTTCATTTGTGATCACAAAAAAGTCAATACAGTATTTGAAAGCACTGATAATCTGTTTTCCATGTCAATTTTGTGATCACAAAAATGAATGACTTTTCGAAGTGGACAGGTCAGGTCGCGCTCATCAGCGGCGCCGGCAGCGAACTCGGCATCGGTTTCGCCATTGCCCGGCGGCTGGCCCGCGAAGGCGTGCGTCTGCTGATCACCGCCAGCAGCGAGCGGATTAGGCAACGAGCGGAGGAACTGAGCGCATGTGGTCACGACGTGCGCGCCGCGAGCGCCGACCTGACCGACGAAGCCCAGGTGCAGGGCCTGCTGGACTGGGCCGAAGCCCAGTGGGGACGGGTCGACATCCTGGTGAACAATGCCGGCATGGCCCAGTTGGACAGCGCGGAGCCCTTCAGCGCAGTGGAAGCGACCTCGCTGCGGGATTGGCAACTGTCCCTGTCGCGCAACCTGACCAGCGCTTTCCTGCTCACCCGCGGCCTGCTGCCGGGCATGCGCGAGCGCGGCTACGGGCGGATCGTCAACGTCGCCTCCACCACCGGAACCCGCGGCAGCAACCCGGGCGAAGCCGCGTATAGCGCGGCCAAGGCCGGTCTGGTCGGCTGGAGCATGGGCCTGGCGCTGGAGGTGGCGAAGAGCGGCATCACGGTGAACAGCGTCGCGCCGGGCTGGATCGCCACCGGCTCGAGCACCGCCGAAGAACGCCAGGCCGCCCTGGCCAGCCCCAGCGGACGTGCCGGCCGGCCCGAAGAGGTGGCCGCCGCGGTGGCCTTCCTCGCCTCGCCCGAAGCCAGCTTCGTCAACGGCGAACTGCTGGTGGTGGATGGCGGCAACTGCCTGATCGAAAACAAACGGAGCTGAACATGCGCAACTGCAGCCTGACACTTTCCCAGCTTCCGGCGCCACCGGCGACCCGGAGCTGACCATGGCCGAGAATCTCCAGGAACAACTCTACCAACGACTGCGGGAAGACTTGCTGGCCGGACGTTTCCAGCCCGGCGAGCGACTGAAGATCCGCGACCTGGCGAACCAGTGGGGCACCAGCCCGATGCCGGTTCGCGCCGCCCTGCAACGGCTGGTGGCGGAAGGGGCGCTGGAGGGCGAGGCACAACGCTCGCTCAGGGTGCCGCTGATGACCCGCGAGCGTTTCCTGCAGATCCTCCAGGTGCGCCTGTCCCTCGAAGGGCTGGCGGCCGAAAGCGCCAGCGGCCGGCTGGACGAGCAGGCACTGGAAGGACTCGAAGGTTGTCTGCGGCGAATGGAGGACGCCTTGCGCCGACGCGAGGTACAGGCCTACCTGGAAGCCAATAGCGAATTCCACCTGACGCTCTACCGCGCCTGCGGCAACCCGGTGCTGCTGCGTCTCATCGAGACGCTCTGGCTACAGGTCGGGCCGTTCTTCAACCGGCTGTTCACCGAGGCCGACCTCTCCCTACGTCTGAACGATTTCCACGAGGACGCCCTGGACGCGCTACGCCGCGGCGACGGCCCGGCCGCGCGCGCGGCGATCGAACAGGACCTGGCCTACTTCGGCCAGTACCTGCTGAACCTCCTGGAGCTGGAGGCCCGGCCACGAAAGCGACACCGTTCCGGCGAGCACGCCTGACGGGAGATAAGCGCCGCTACTGCGGGCGAATGGTGCGCACATTGTCCTTCTTGATCAGGATGGTGTCGCCATTCAGCTGTTCGAACTCGTAGTAGTCATTGTATTTGTCGTAATCCGACTGATCCTTGACCAGGACCTCGCTGCCATCTTGCAAAGTGACCACCGCCTGGTTGGCGCAACCCGCCAGGCTGGTCAGCAGCAATGCAGCGAACAGAGCTTTGAACTTCATAGAATCTCCACACGGGGCAGCGCACTTGCCTACATCCGGAGCGACAAGTGCGGAATTGCCCTTGTGACCGTCGCAATCGAGGGAAATTCCTTAGCGCAGCGGCGCTTTGTCGGAGACGAAGCGCCGACGGCGACGCGCAGGGCCTCCAGGCAGCCTCGCGCGACGTCGGGAAGTCAGCGGCAAAGGCGCGTTGCAGAGCCTTTGCGGCGGTTCAGGCTCAGCTCTCCAGCCAGACGTCGCGAGCCCAGACCCACACCGAATCCCAGCTTTCATCGGTGAGGTCGCCATCGGCCCAGAGCACCACCTCGCCGTCCTCCGCCACGCAGTAGTAGCTGCCGTCGTCCTCGCAAAGCGGGATCAGCTCGCGCGGAACGCCCAGGTCCCAGGCAGTGGCCGCCACTTCGGGCAGGTAGGTGTGCGAGTGCGGATCGGTCACGGTCACCGGCTCCAGGCGGCCGTAGACCACATCGCTGACCAGCAGGAGGAATTCGCGGAACTCGGCGGGAATGCCGATCAGCAGCTCTTCCTCGATTTCCACCAGCAGTTCTTCTTCCGGCAGTTCCAGGGGCACCGGAACCGGTTCGTTGAGTTCACGCAGTTTTTCGATGACGTCTTCCACGACAGGCTCTCTCGCAACGGGTGGCGCGCTTTTTATACAGTAGCCGCACCGAGCGCAAGACAAGTGTCGCGGCTGGCCTTCGGCCATGGCGCCGGACGAATGGTCGGTCAACCCGCCAACGGAGATGAAAAAACCCCCGTTCCCTGGCGGAAGCGGGGGTTTCGGCGGCCCCCGAAGGGACCGCAACCACTCGGGATCAGTTCTGCCGGATACCGGCCACCAGCCATGGCTGGTTCTCGCCCTGGGCGCGCTCCATCCGCCAGCTTTCGCTGAAGGCTTCGCCCTGGTCGAAGCGCGAGGTCTTCGACACACCGCTGAAGGTCAGGGTGGCGATGGTCTTGTCGGCCTGGTCGTCGACGCCGTCCAGTTGCACGACCAGGTTGTCGATGTAGGTGGACTGGTAGGCGTCGCCGATCTCGGCGCGCTCCTGCTTCAGCCATTGCAACATCTGCGGGGTGACGAACTCGGCGATCTTGTCCATCTCGTTGGCATCCCAATGCTGCTGCAGGGACATGAAGTGTTCGCGAGCGGCACCGACGAAGCGCTCCTCGTTGAACCAGCTCGGCGCGTTGATCACCGGGCTCGGCGCAGCGGCAGCAGCGGCGGCGCCACCGAAGATCGGCGCCTGGGCCGGCATTTCGCGCTGCATCGGCGCGTGCCCGGCCATCGCAGGCTGGCCCTGGTTCTGCTGGCGCCGGCGAGCGGCGATGAAGCGGAAGGCGATGAAGGCCACCAGGGCGATCAACAGGATGTCGAGCATCTGGATGCCCTCGAAGCCGTCGCCCATGAACATGGAAGCGAGCAGGCCGCCCGCGGCGATACCGGCCAGCGGGCCGAGCCAGCGCGAAGCACCGCTGGCGGCAGCGGCGGGACGAGCGGCGTTGGGGGCGGCAGCAGTGGCGTTCGGCGCAGTGGCCGGCTGCGCCTGGCGGGTCTGGTGGCTGGGTGCCGAGCCGAGGCTCTTGCCGCCGCCGAAGCGCTTGGCATTGGCATCCAGGCTGACGGTCAGCGCCAGGCAGAAGGCGAGGGCGATGCTGAGAACACGCTGCATTGTAGTCTTTCTCTCTTGGGGGAATCGACGCGCGCCATGTTGCGGCGGTACGGGCGACAGGACCAGCCGGATTTTGTTTCGGGCTATTGCTCCCCGGCCGCCGTTTTTTCGCCCGCCGCGTCTGGCTCGCGGGTCGGCGCCAGGGTACACCTTCGTTGCCGGGGACGACAGGCATGCACGCGGATCGGCGCGCGAAGATCCGCCCGGCGACCCGGGAAGCACAACGCAGAGCCTCGCCGAAACGTCTGTTACAGTTTTTTTCAGCCCACCGATCAAGCACTTGCGGATGCTAGTCTGCGGGTCTGCGAGGCCGCCCGGTCGCCGCGTCTGCCGACCCATTCCCCGAGCGAGGACCGCCGCCATGCATGCCGTCGATTTCATCCAGGACCTCGCCGTGATCATGCTGGTGGCGGGTGTGGTCACTATCCTCTTCCACCGCCTGCGCCAACCGGTGGTCCTCGGCTACATCGTCGCCGGCTTCATCATCGGCCCGCACACCCCGCCCTTCGGACTGATCCACGACGAAGACACGATCAAGACCCTGGCCGAACTCGGGGTGATCTTCCTGATGTTCTGCCTCGGCCTGGAGTTCAGCCTGCGCAAGCTCTTCCAGGTCGGCGCCACGGCGTTCATCGCGGCGTTCCTGGAAATCGTCCTGATGATCTGGATCGGCTTCGAGATCGGTCGCTTCTTCGAATGGAGCACCATGGACTCGCTGTTCCTCGGTGCGATCCTGGCGATCTCCTCCACCACCATCATCGTCAAGGCGCTCGGCGACCTGAAGATGAAGAACGAGCGCTTCGCCCAACTGATCTTCGGCGTGCTGATCGTCGAGGACATCCTCGGCATCGGCATCATCGCCCTGCTGTCGGGAATCGCCGTGAGCGGTTCGGTGGAAACCGGCGAGGTGTTCTCCACGGTCGGCAAGCTCAGCCTGTTCATGATCGTCGCGCTGGTCGTCGGCATCCTCCTGGTGCCACGTCTGCTGGCCTACGTGGCGAAGTTCGAGAGCAACGAGATGCTGCTGGTCACCGTGCTCGGCCTGTGCTTCGGCTTCTGCCTGCTGGTGGTGAAGCTGGAATACAGCATGGTGCTCGGCGCCTTCCTGATCGGCGCGATCATGGCCGAGTCGCGCCAGTTGGTGCAGATCGAACGATTGATCGAGCCGGTCCGTGACATGTTCAGTGCGATCTTCTTCGTCGCCATCGGCCTGCTGATCGACCCGAAGATCCTCGTCGAGTACGCCTGGCCGATCGCCCTGATCACCGTCGCGGTAGTGCTCGGCAAGATGTTCTCCTGCGGCATGGGTGCGTTCATCGCCGGCAACGACGGACGCACCTCGCTGCGGGTCGGCATGGGCCTGTCGCAGATCGGCGAGTTCTCCTTCATCATCGCCGCCCTGGGCATGACTCTGAAAGTCACCAGCGACTTCCTCTACCCGGTGGCGGTAGCGGTCTCGGCCATCACCACCCTGCTCACCCCGTACCTGATCCGCGCCGCCGACCCGCTCTCGCAGCACCTGGCCAACGCCATGCCGCAGCGCATGGCGAGGATCTTCGGCCACTACGGCGACTGGCTGCGCAGCATCCAGCCGCAGGGCGACCGTGCGGTGCTGGCGGCGATGATCCGGCGCATCTTGCTGCAGGTCGGGGTGAACCTGGCGCTGGTGATCGCGATCTTCCTCGCCGGCGGTTATTTCGCCGATACGCTTTCCGCCTGGATGAGCCAGTGGGTCGCCTACGACGGGCTACACAAGGCATTGATCTGGGGCGGCGCGCTGCTGGTCTCGCTGGCCTTCCTGATCGCCGCGTACCGCAAGCTCAAGGCCCTGTCGATGCTGCTGGCCGAACTCGGGGTCAAGCCGGAGAAAGCCGGACGCCATACGGCGCGGGTACGTCGGGTGATCTCCGAGATCATCCCGCTGCTGTCGCTGGCCGGCATGATGGTGCTGCTGGCGGCGCTCAGCTCGAGCATCCTGCCGCCGGGCGAGTTGCTGGTCGTAGTGGTGCTGGTCGCCGGCCTGGTGATCGCAGTGCTCTGGCGCTGGCTGATCCGCGTGCATTCGCGGATGCAGATCGCGCTGATGGAAACCCTCGACCAGGAAAAGGGCAGCCACTGAGAGCCAAGCGATCCCGGCCTGCCGTCGAATCGGCGGATAACCACGCTGCGGTTATTCGCCCTCGCCTGCACCTGGTGTCGCTATCGGACCCTTTGTCCTGAAGGATCGGCGGATTTCCGCTTATCCACACTCCCGGTCGGCGGACTCCCGCTCGGCCAAGACCACCCCGCTCCTCTTCCAACCCAGTCCCCACGCGGCTTTCCCGCGTTGGCACGGCACCTGCTATCGAGCCATCCAATACGTCGCCCTCGCGATGTGCTGGTGTGCTGCGCCCTGATCAGCACATCCAAGACAACAACGAAAAGAGGAAACACGATGGAAAGCGCCAACGCCATTTCCGCGTCTGCCCAGCCCCGCACCACTTCGCAACGCATCAAGTCGATCTTCAGCGGTTCCGTCGGCAACCTGGTCGAGTGGTACGACTGGTACGTCTACGCCGCCTTCTCGCTGTACTTCGCCAAGGCATTCTTCCCCCAGGGCGACATGACCGCCCAACTGCTGAACACCGCAGCTATCTTCGCCGTGGGCTTCCTGATGCGCCCGATCGGTGGCTGGCTGATGGGTATCTATGCCGACCGCAAGGGCCGCAAGGCGGCGTTGCTGGCCTCGGTGCTGCTGATGTGCTTTGGCTCGCTGATCATCGCCCTGACCCCCAGCTATGAAACCATCGGCGTCGCCGCGCCGATCCTGCTGGTGGTCGCGCGCCTGCTCCAGGGCCTGTCGGTCGGCGGCGAATACGGCACCTCCGCCACCTACCTGAGCGAGATGGCGAACAAGGAACAGCGCGGGTTCTTCTCCAGCTTCCAGTACGTGACCCTGATTTCCGGCCAGCTCATCGCCCTGGCGGTGCTGATCGTCCTGCAACAGACCCTGACCGTAGAACAACTGGAAAGCTGGGGCTGGCGCGTCCCCTTCTTCATCGGCGCGCTGTGCGCAGTGGTGGCGATGTTCCTGCGTCGCGGCATGGAAGAGACCGAGTCCTTCTCGAAGAAGAAGGAAGAACCGAAGGAAAGCCTGCTGCGCACCCTGCTGCGCCACCCGAAGGAAGTGCTGACCGTGGTCGGCCTGACCATGGGCGGCACCCTGGCCTTCTACACCTACACCACCTACATGCAGAAGTACCTGGTGAACACGGTAGGCATGAGCAAGACCGATTCGACCATGATCTCGGCTGCCACCCTGTTCCTCTTCATGCTGCTGCAGCCCATCGTCGGCGCCCTCTCCGACAAGATCGGCCGGCGGCCGATCCTGATCGCCTTCGGCGTACTCGGCACCGTCTTCACCTACCCGATCCTCAGCACACTGCACAGCGTCGACAGCTGGTGGGGAGCGTTCTTCCTGATCATGGCGGCGCTGGTGATCGTCAGCGGCTACACCTCGATCAATGCGGTGGTGAAGGCCGAACTGTTCCCCACCGAGATCCGCGCCCTGGGCGTCGGCCTGCCGTATGCCCTGACCGTGTCGATCTTCGGCGGCACCGCCGAATACGTTGCCTTGTGGTTCAAGAGCGTCGGCCTGGAGAGCGGCTTCTACTGGTACGTCACCGCCTGTATCGCCTGCTCGCTGCTGGTCTATGTGTTCATGAAGGACACCCAGAAGCACTCGAAGATCACGACCGATTGATTGAGCCTCGTGCTCATGGCCCCGACACACTCCGGGCCTTTTTATCCACAGGACGGCGACCTTCGGGTCGCCGTCCTGCTTTTTGGCCCGGCAACCGATTCCCCCACACCCGCCGACTGTTGGTCTACGGCACGGCATCCCGACCGGAGCCCTAGGGCGCGCAACGCCGGCGGCGTAATCATCCGGTGTCCCTGCGTTCCACGGCGGATAACCGCAAGCGGTTATTCGCCCTGCGGCTCGTCATTCCGGCGGGGCTGGAACCTTGGCGCGCAAACGCCGATCTCCTCGCGTTCCCACGGTGGAACAGCGCAAGGGGCCTGCCGTCCCCAGGCAGCGAAGCCCCGTCTGCGAGACCTACCGGGAATAAAAAAACCGCGCTCGAAGGCGCGGCTCTTTTCGTTGTCAGAGAACCGCCTCAGCGGCGCTTCTCGATCTTGAAGAAAAACATCTTGGTCGCCTGGCGGGCGACGATCTTGCCACCACTGACACGCGGCTCGAAACGCCACTTGGCCATGGCCTGGCGCACTTCGCGGTCGAACATGCGCGACGGCACCGACTCCAGCACCTGGATGTCGTCAATGCGGCCATCGCTGGTGATGGTGAACAGCACCTTCACCCGGCCTTCGATACCCCGGGCCTGGGCCATCCGGGGATAGACCGGAGGATCCATGCGCAACGGCTTGATGTCACTGTCGTTGAGGCTGCCGCTGGGCAGGCCGGCCGGACCTTGCGAGCCGCTGGGCGCGGTCTGCGCGCCGGGCGTGCTCTGCCCGACGGTAGGCGCGGGCGGCGGCGCGGCGCTGGACGGGCTGGGCTGGCTGGATGCCTCCGTGCTCGGCTCGGGTTCCGGCTTGGGTTTGGGTTCCGGCTTCGGCTTGGCCTTGGGAATGGCGTTTTCCACCGGTTTGGGCTTGGGTTTCGGCTTGGGCTTGGGTTTTTCCACCGGCTTCGGCTTCGGCGGCTCCGGCTTGGGTTCCTCGATCTTCGGCGGCGTCGGTTCCGGCGCGGCAGCCGGCGGCTGCGGGGTCGGCTCGGCCTTCTTCTCGAGCTGGACGAAATTCACCTGCATGGTCTTCGGCAGTTCGCCGTGGCCAAGGTTGAGTTCGGCCGGGGTCGGCATCACCCACACCAGCGCACCGATGATCGCCACATGCATCGCCACCGCCGCGCCGGAGGACAGCCACCAGCGCGACTTGGGCGGCTCGCCGGGGACGTCTTCGGGATCGCTGCCATGGGCGTAGGGGATCAGCACTTCCTCGACCGCCACTTCCTCGTCGCGGCGCGCGCCGGAGCAGTCCACCACGCGCAGGTTGGGTTCTCCGCGCTGGGCATTCACGCATGGCAGGGACTCGCTTTCGTCTCCCTGGGCGGGAGCGGTGGGGTGGTCTTCGGCGAGCGCGGCCAGCGAAAAACGGTCAGGCGACCGTGAAGGCTGTGGCGACATGAGGGCGACCTGCGGAGAAGTGAAAGGTAAGGAAGTAGAGTCTTCTGATAATTATTATCATTCAGTCGCGTCCTCAGGGCAACCTTGGCGGATCATTCCGCGACCATCCGACACGCCAGGAACGCCTCTTCGAGCGCCTCTTCATCCGCGCCTGCGGCGAGGATCAGTTCCAGCCGATTATCCCGCCGCCACGAGGACTTGCCCCAGTTATCCACAAACGGCGCGGCATTCGCTGCATACCAACCGTCCGCGCAATGCAGCACCGCCTTGGCCCGCCGCAGTCCGGACAAACGGCTCAGCCAGGCGTCCACTGCGACCCGATCGAAACGCACCGACGGCGCCAGCCGCCAGCCGATGGCCAACTGGCCGTCCTGCTCGCGCACGGCGCGCAGCGGTCGCTCGGCGGGCAGCACCGTTCCCAACTGAGCAGGCGCGTCCGGCAGGGCCGCCCAGGTCGTCGCGCTACCTTCCCCGGCAACGCTGGTCGGCAGATCGCGCAATGCCAGGTGGCCGCGCACGCTCCAGCGCAACGGCAGGACCGGCAGGCGCGCGCGCACGGCGCAGCGCTGCGTCGCGTCGAGCGCTTCGGATTTGTTCAGCAGCAACATGCCGGCCGCTTCCAGCGCCTGTTCCTGTGCCTCCGGCAGCGGTTGGCCGGAGGCCAGCGCGGCGGCATCCAGCACCACTACCAGGGGTTGCAGGGCCAGGACGCCGGACCAGGGAGGAGCCTGCAGCTGTTTCCACAGCGCCAGCGGATGTCCCAACCCGGAGGGTTCGATGAACAGCCGGTCCGGCCGTGCCCGACGCAACAAGCGACCGAGCCCCACCTGGAACGGCACGCCATTGACGCAGCAGAGGCACCCGCCCGCCACCTCGCCGATGGCCACGCCGTCGACGTCCGTGGCCAGCAGCGCGGCATCCAGGCCGATCTCGCCGAACTCGTTGACCAGCACCGCCCAGCGCTCGCCCGCCGGCTTCTGCGCCAGCAGCGAGCGGATCAGGCTGGTCTTGCCGGCCCCCAGGGGGCCGCCGATCAGGTGTGTGGGTATCTCTCGAAGCATCTGCGCAACCGGAATGTGAAAGCCTGTGGATCAATGCGGTCCTTGCCTGCGGGGAGCCAGGCCCCGTGCTAGAGTCGCGCCCGTCTGCAATGGAGTCCTCGCATGCGTCCGTTCCTGTTCTTCCTGTCCTGCCTGCCGGGCCTGGCCCTGGCCGAAGCCTGCATCGTCCATAGCCAGGCGAAGAATCTCGATGTGAAGGTCTGCCAGCAGAACCGCAGCATCCCGGCCAAGCTGTTCCGCGAAGGCTTCTGCCAGCCACAACTGCAGGGCCAGAAGGTCGAGGTGGCGTTCGCCGAGGAGTGTCCGACGGGCGCCTTCGGTGTCTGCCGCGACGCCAGGGTACCCAATGCGCCCTATCGGCAGGACATCTTCTACTACGGCATCGCGACCGACGCACGCTACCTGGAGCCGTTCTGCGCCAGCCAGAGCCAAGGCCGCTGGGAAGAGCCTAGCGCCGCGAAAAAGCCCTGAGCGCGTCATCAGCCTGTCACAGCGTCCGGGCTAAATGGGAGTCGGGTACCTCAGCACCCTTCGTCCCCATCCCCAAGGTAGGACGACTTTTTGGTGATAGGCCATCTGCGGATGGCCTTTTTTTATTCCTCGAAAGACACTTGTCCACAGGCTCAGGCAAGCCAGTCCAGGGTCAACAGCAGGCGCGCCAGCCCGGGCTCCGCTCGCGGCGAGCGATGCACCAGTCCGGCACCTTCGTTACCCTCCCAGCGTTCGCCCTTGAGCAGCGCCACGTCGCCTGTGGACAAGCTATGGATAAGCTGTTCGTCGACAACTTCGGCCTGCGCTCCGCCAAGCAGCCGACGGTCCAGGCCGGACTCGTCCAGCCATTCGCTGGCAGCGCCCTGGTAGGTGGTGACCAGCCGCAGCGGCACGTGGTCGACATGGAAACGCGGGCACATCGGTTTATCCAGAACGCGCAGGCGCAGGCCGATACGCCGCGCCCCGGTCAGGCAAAAGAAGGCCTCGACCAGCCAGCCCAGGTCGTCGAGGAAATCGGCTTGTCCCGGCAGTTGCCGCGCGTCGAGCAGGCCGTCCAAGGCGGGTAGCCGTTCCTCTTCCATCTCCAGCGTCTGGCTCAGCGCCAGTCCCGGCCGGTTGCGTACCAGGGCGGCGGCGAAGTCGCGCAGCGCCGGGTTCAGCCGGCGTGTCCAGACCGCCAGGTTGACGCCCTCGCGAAGCACCTCGGCCAGCACCTGGGGGTCGTCATCGAACGCCTGGCACGGCAACGGTTTTTCCTGCGGCAGTGCGCTCATGCGGCGTGCCCCCAGTCCTCGAAGGGGTCGTCCAGGCCCTGCCAGCCGGGGATGCCCAGGTTCATCTCGGCGTCATCCAGCAGGCAGGCGTCCAGGGCTGCGCGCAGGGCCGCGAAGTCCAGGTTCTGACCGATGAAAACCAGCTCCTGGCGACAGTCGCCGACGCCTTCCTCCCAGTGCCGCATGATCGCCCGCAGGCCCTCTTCGTCCTGTGGCCACTGTCCGGTCGGCACGAAGCGCCACCAGCGGCCCGCCAGGCCGTAGCGCATCAGGCCGCCGGCCTGCGACCAGCTGCCGGCCTCGCGGGGCCGGCTGGCGAGCCAGAAGAAGCCCTTGGAGCGCAGCAGCCGCCCCTGCTTCAGCGGATTGTGCAGGAAGGCGTGGAAGCGCGCGGGGTGGAACGGCCGGCGCGCCCGGTAGGCCATGGAGGCGATGCCATATTCCTCGGTTTCCGGCAGGTGCTCGCCGCGCAGTTCCTTCAGCCAGCCCGGCGCGGACGCCGCGCGATCGAAATCGAAGCGACCGGTATCGAGGATCTTCGCCAGCGGCACCTGACCCATCACCATCGGCAGGATCTCCGCCTCGGCATTGAGCTGGCGCAGGATCGCCAGCAGTTCCTCGCGCTGCTCGCTGGAGATCAGGTCGATCTTGCTGACCAGGATCACGTCGGCGAATTCGACCTGGTCGATCAGCAGGTCGGTGATCGAGCGCTGATCCTCCTCACCGAGGGTTTCGCCACGACTGGCCAGGCTGGCGGCCTCCTGGTAGTCGCGGAGAAAATTCATCCCGTCGACCACCGTGACCATGGTATCCAGTCGCGCCACGTCGGACAGGCTGCGGTCCAGCTCGTCGCGGAAGGTGAAGGTCTCGGCCACCGGCATCGGTTCGGAAATCCCGGTGGACTCGATCAGCAGGTAGTCGAAGCGGCCTTCCCGGGCGAGACGGCCGACCTCTTCCAGCAGGTCTTCGCGCAGGGTGCAGCAGATACAGCCGTTGCTCATCTCCACCAGGCGTTCTTCAGCGCGGTTCAGGCTGACATCGCGCTGGACCTCGCTGCCATCGATATTGATTTCGCTCATATCGTTGACGATCACCGCAACCCGTCGGTTCTCGCGGTTCTTCAGCACATGGTTGAGCAGCGTGCTCTTGCCGGCGCCGAGAAAGCCGGACAGCACGGTGACAGGTAGGCGTTGGTTCACGGTTGGTAACCTCTTCAGTTGTGCCGCACGTGGCGTTCGCGCTTCTCCTGGCGCTCTTTCGCCTCGATGCAGAGGGTGGCGGTGGGACGCAACAGCAGGCGGCGCAGGCCGATCGGCTCGCCGGTTTCCTGGCACCAGCCGTAGTCGCCGCGGGCCAGGCGCTCCAGCGCTTCGTCGATCTTGTCGAGCAGCTTCTTCTCCCGCTCCAGCAGGCGAAGTTGCCATTGCCGCTGTTCCTCGCGGGAAGCCAGGTCGGCCTCGTCGCTGGGGCGTTCGAGATCGCGCAGCTCGCCGAATTCGCCTTCGATGCGCGCCTGAAGTTCCTGGCGCTGACGCAGCAGCAGGTCGCGGAAGAAGTCCTGCTGGGCTTCGTCCATGTAGGCAGCGTCGGGCTGGGCAAGCAGTTCCTGTTCGGTCATGGGCTGAACCTGGGAAATTTAAAACGTTATACTATAACAATTAACACCACAATCGATGGCCCGCCAATCGCCTTCCGGCTACCCTGGGCCCACGTCATCCCGGGATCCACCGATGCGCCGCGTCCTCCGCCTTTACTGCCTGGCCCTCCTGCTGCTCGCTCCGGCGGCACAGGCGCAGGGCTTTCTTCCCGGCACCCGCCCGGCGGAATGCGCCTACCTGCGTACCGTTCTGGCCTGCATGGATCGGCTGGGCAACCACTACAGCGTCGCCACCGGCGGCAACGACACCTGGCTGCGCGGCTACGACGCGGCGAGCGGACGACGCTGGGCCCAGACCAATACGCGCTACGGGCGCCTGACCTTCTTCAGCGGCATCGCCAGCGATGGGGAAATCTGGGTCGGCCTCAGCCGCAACATCGGCTGGACCAGCGTCAGCCGCCTGAGCAGTTCATCGGGCCAGCGCCAACGCCTGACCTGCGGGCGGGTCAGCGGCTGCAGCGAAGGCCCTAGCCGGGAGGCTGCGCGCTGAGCGCCGCCAGGTAGCTGCCGGCGGGAGGGCGTTGCCGGAAGTAGCCCTGCACGCCAGCGAAGATCGCCTCGGCCAGGCGCTGGCGATGGCGTTCGTCCATCAACCGGCGACAATCGCCGCGATTCGAGATGAAGCCGGTCTCCACCAGGATCGAAGGGATGTCCGGCGACTTGAGCACGGCGAAGCCGGCCTGCTCGACACGCTTCTGGTGCAGCGCGGTGACGTCCGACAACTGGCCGAGAACGCTGTGGCCGAGGTCCAGGCTGCTGGCGATGGTCGAACTCAGGGCCATGTCGAGGATCACCCCGGCGAGTACCTTGTCGCGGCCCTGTAGCGGCAGGTTGCCGCTGTTGCCGATCAGGTCGGCGCCGTTCTCGCGCTCGGCCATCCAGCGCGCCATGGTCGAGCTGGCGCCATGCTCGGAGAGGGCATATACCGACGCGCCGGAGGCGGTCAGTCGCGGCGCCGCGTCGGCGTGCACCGAAACGAACATGTCGGCGTTGTAGCGCCGGGCCACTTCCGGCCGCTTGCGCAGCGGGACGAACACATCGCCGTTGCGCACCAGGCGCGCCTTGAAGCCTTTCTCACGGTCGATCCGCCGCGCCAGCAGGCGGGCGATGGCCAGCGCCACGTCCTTTTCGCGCTCGCCCTTGCTACCGACCGCGCCGGGGTCCTTGCCGCCATGGCCGGCATCGACCACCACGAGGATGTCGCGGCCCGTCGAGGGTAGCGGGCGGGCCAGCGCCAGCATCGGCTCGGGGGGTGCCGCCAGCGCCTGTGGATAAAGGTCCAGGACCAGGCGATGGCCCTTTCCCGCCTGCGGTTCCAGGGCGAAGCTGCGCGGCCTGACCGCCTGGCGCAGATCGAGGACGATGCGCGTCCCGCCGCCACCCAGTTGGCCACTGCGTATGGCGCGCACGGGGCCGTCCAGCGGCAGCTCGGAGAGCGTTGCGAGCAATTGCGCGTCGGGCAGGTCGAGGATCAACCGCTCGGGGGCCTGCAGGGAAAAGGTTCGATAACGCGGCGGGCCGTCCAGTTCCAGCACCAGGCGCCAGCTTTCCGAGGAATTCCAGGCCCGGGCCTGGCGGATTCGTACATTGGCGCTGGCGGCCAGGAACGGCTGGAGGGCCAGGCCGGCGAGCAGGCTTTGCAGGAGACGACGGCGCTTCATCGACGAAATACCCGATTGCAAGGGTCGGTATTAGCTAATATGTTATATTATAACATTAAAGCCATTTCCAGGCCTTGCCTGCCCTTCTTCGAGTTCTCCATGAATGCCTTGACGCTTCCCGATATCGCCCGCCAGACCACCACCGCCGATCTTCCCCTGGACTGGGTCGGCATGCAGGGCATCGCCCTTCCCGTGCAGATCGGCGGGCAGAGGGTCGCCGCCGAAGCCGATGCCGGTGTCAGCCTGGACGACCCGCAGGCCCGCGGCATCCATATGTCGCGCCTCTACCTGGCGCTGGCCGAACTGGAACAGGGCGAGCTGGACCTTTCCTGCCTGCGCGCCGTCCTGCAACGCTTCCTCGACAGCCACGCCGGCCTGTCGCGTCGCGCCTACCTGCGCCTACGCCTCGCGCCGCTGCTGCGGCGTCCGGCGCTGGTCAGCCCGCTGAGCGGCTGGAAACGTTATCCACTGGTGCTGGACACGCGCCTGGAAGGCGATGACTTCCAGGCCGAAGTCCATCTCGAGCTGACCTACTCCTCAACCTGCCCCTGTTCGGCGGCACTGGCCCGGCAATTGATCCAGGAGCGCTTCGACCAGGACTTCGCCGGACAGCCGCTCGATCATGCCAGCGTGCTCGCCTGGCTCGGCAGCAGCGCCGGCATCGTCGCCACCCCGCACAGCCAGCGCAGCAGCGCGCACCTGCGCATCGGCCTGGCGGAAGACTGCATCGGACTGCCCCTGGAAGAGCTGGCGGATCTCGGCGAAAGCGCCCTCGGCACCGCGGTGCAGACTGCGGTGAAACGCGCCGACGAGCAGGCCTTCGCCCTCGCCAACGGGCAGAACCTGATGTTCTGCGAGGACGCGGTGCGCCGGCTGCACCGCGCCCTGCAGGGTTATCCACAGGCGAGCCGGTTCTCCATACGGGTCGTCCATGCGGAAAGCCTGCATGCCCATGACGCCGTCGCCGAAAGCCATTGGCAGCGAGGTGCAGCATGATCCGCAAGAATCCCTCCGGCGACCTGCCGGTGATCGACGAATCGGCCTATGTGGACAAGACCGCGATCATCTGCGGCAAGGTGATCATCCAGGCCAACGTCTTCGTCGGTCCCTACGCAGTGATCCGTGCCGACGAAGTCGACGCCGACGGCGGCATGCAACCGATCGTGATCGGCGCCAACTCGAACATCCAGGACGGCGTGGTGATCCATTCCAAGTCGGGTGCCGCGGTGACCATCGGCGAGCACAGCTCCATCGCCCACCGCTCCATCGTCCACGGTCCTTGCGAAGTCGGCGACCGGGTCTTCATCGGCTTCAACAGCGTGCTGTTCAACTGCCGGGTCGGCGATGGCTGCGTGGTCCGCCACAACGCGGTGGTCGACGGCTGCGACCTGCCAGCGGGTTTCTACGTACCGTCCACCGAGCGCATCGGTCCGCGCACCGACCTGGCGAGCATGCCGCGGGTCAGCGTTTCCGCCAGCGAGTTCTCGGAAGACGTGGCGCGCACCAACGTCGACCTGGTACGCGGCTACAAGTCGCTGCAGAACGAGTTCTGAACATGCGAAGCCTGCTGATCCGCAATGCCCGGATGGTCAACGAGGGGCAGGTACGCGAAGGCGATCTGCTGGTCCGCCACGGTCGCATCGAACGCATCGCCGGCTGCCTGGAAAACTGCGGCGCCAGCCGGGAGATCGATGCCGCCGGACGCTACCTGCTGCCGGGAATGATCGACGACCAGGTGCACTTCCGCGAGCCGGGTTATCCACAGAAGGGCTCGATCGCCAGCGAATCCCGCGCCGCCGTGGCGGGCGGCATCACCAGTTTCATGGACATGCCCAATACCCGCCCGGCGACGCTGAGCCTCGAAGCGCTGGCGGAAAAGAAGCGCCTCGCCGCCGCCCATAGCGTGGCCAACTACGGTTTCCACTTCGGCGTCAGCCGCGACAACCTCGACACCGTGGCCGCCCTCGATCCACGCGAGGTCGCCGCGGTGAAGGTGTTCATGGGCGCCTCCACCGGCGACATGCTGGTGGACGACCTGCCGACCCTGGAGCGCCTGTTCGCCAGCGTTCCGACCCTGCTGCTGAGCCATTGCGAAGACACGCCGCGGATCGAAGCCAACCTGGCGCGCTGGCGACAACGCTTCGGTGAACGTATTCCGGCAGCCGCCCACCCGCGCATTCGCGACGCCGAGGCTTGCTACCGTTCCACCGCCCTGGCGGTGGAACTGGCGCAACGACATGGCACGCTGCTGCATGTCCTGCACTTATCCACAGCGCGCGAATTGGCCCTGTTCGAGGACAAGCCGCTGTGCCAGAAACGCATCACCGCGGAAGTCTGCGTCCACCATCTGCTGTTCGACGACAGCGACTACGCCCGCCTCGGCCATCTGCTCAAGTGCAACCCGGCGATCAAGAGCCGCGAGGACCGCGACGCCCTGCGCAGGGCGCTGGCCGGCAACCGCCTGGACGTGATCGGCACCGACCACGCGCCGCACGCCTGGGCCGAGAAGCAGCAGGCTTATCCACAGGCGCCGGCCGGCCTGCCACTGGTCCAGCATGCGTTGCCGGCACTCCTGGAGCTGGTCCGCGAAGGCTGGCTGTCGCTGGCCACCCTGGTGGCGAAGACCAGCCACCGGGTCGCCGAACTGTTCGCCATCGCCGATCGCGGTTTCCTCCGCGAAGGTTACTGGGCCGACCTGGTGCTGGTCAGCGAACTGGAGCACCCGGCGCTGGCCAGCGCCATGCCGCTGCTGTCGCGCTGCAACTGGACGCCGTTCCGCCACCGGGCATTCCACCATCGGATCGATACCACCATCGTCTCCGGGCAACTCGCCTGGCACGCGGGACGCCTGTCCGACGATTGCCAGGGACTGCCCCTGCGGTTTTCCCGCTGAAGTCTTGTCCACAGCCTGCTGTGGATATCCGTTAGCCCACGGCCCTAGCGCAGGGCTTTCACCGCCGCGCCAAGGAAGGCATAGGTCTCCTCCTCGCGATCGTCCATCTCCGGCTTCGGCCAGGCGCTCCAGACTACCGCCACGATCTTCTCCTTGCGGTTGATGTAGAGGTACTGGCCGAAGATGCCCTGGGCTTCGAAGGCCCCGCCGTCATGCTCGGGCAGGGCCTTGGCGCCCACCGGGAAGGTCCACCACTGGTAGCCGTAGCCGAGCGCGTATTCGCCATCGTAGAGCTTGCCCGGGGCCAGGTGGGAAGAAGCCTCGACGCGACTGGCACGATCGACCCAACCTTCGGGGAGGATACGTTCGCCATCGATCACCCCGTCCTCGAGGACGAACTGGCCGAAGCGGCCATAGTCGCGCAGGGTCGCGCTCAAGCCGCTGCTGCCGATCTCTTGCCCGGCCGGCGATTCCAGTTGCCAGAAGCCGTCGCTCTCCATGCCCATTCGCGCCCAAATCCGCTCGGACAGGTAGTCGCTCACCGGAATGCGGGTCGCCGCGTGCAGCAGCTCGCTCTGCAGGTGCGACTCGCCGGTGCTGTAGGTGAAGTGGGTACCGCTCGGGTACTGCCGCGGCAGGCTCGCCAGCAGCCGCAGGATGCCACCGGGACGTTCGGCGAGCTGGGCGTCGAACATCTGCCGGCGGTCGGACTTCGGATCGCGATAGGTCTCGTTCCAGCGGACCCCGGAACTCATCTGCAGGACCTGCTCCACCGTCACCCCCTGGTAGGCGGAGCCGGCCAGGCTCGGCAGGTACTTGTCCACAGGCTGGTCGAGAGCCAGCAGGCCCTGCTGCACGGCGGCGCCCACCAGGGTCGAGGAGATCGACTTGACCACCGAGAACGAGGTCCAGCGCGTCCGTTCGTCGTTGCCCAGGCCGTAGCGCTCCAGGGCGACCTTGCCATCCTTGAGGACCAACACCCCGCCAACGCGGTTGCGCCGCATGAAATCGTCGACGCCGTATTCCTCGCCGCCGATCCGGTAGCGCGGCGCGATGGCCACACCCGCCGGCAGCGGACGGACCTTGGACCCCTTGTGGATAACCCGGGTCGGATAGACCTTGTCCATGTTCCGGTAGGTGTCCGGCTGGTATTCCGGGATCAGTTCATAGAGATCGGCGGCACGGCCGATCCGCGGGTTTTCCACAGCCGCGTCGGCGCCGGCCGAGCCGCTTGCCGAGACGAACAGTGCCAGCAGGGCCGGCCGGAAGACTGATATACAGCTACGCATGGACGTTTTCCTTATGACCGGAAGCAGCTCCGGCTTCGTCGTTTTTATGGATGTGGACTGGCGTCTCAGGGTTATCCACAGGACGTTCAGTCGCTCGGGTCCCGTATCGGACACGCCCAGAGTTCGACCGCCGGGCGCTCAGGGTCCGGCGGACCGATCCAGCGCGCCAGCGCATCGCAGCGCCCCTGACGGCAGATCCGGTAGTCGCCGGCCTCCGGTGTGCGCCCCAGCCGCAACGGTTGCAACGGCGGCACCCCACGGTGGTAATGCCAGGCGCCGTCACGCAGCACGGCGCCCTCGGGAATCTCCATCCCCGCCCCGCTGCCCCGCACCCGGGCCTCTTCCAGCAGCAGGCCGCGCTCACTCAGGCGATAGTCTTCTTCCCAGAGCACCTTCTCGACCGTGTGTTGCCAGGCCAGGGTGAACGACTGCAGCGGCAGCGTCGCCCAGACGCTGCCGGCCATGCCCAGACACAGCGCGATCACGCCACCGCCTCGCGCGCACGCTGGCGCCAGAGGTGCCAGCCGATCACCAGCGCGCCGAGGACGAAGCCCAGCTCGTCGCTGATCGGCAAGGCCAGGACCAGGCTGGCCCCGCGGCGAACGCCACCAGGCGCTCCCACCAGGCCAGCGGCCCCTGCAGGTAGCCGATGGAAGCCATGCCCCACAGGCCGATGGCCAGCACCGCCTTGCAGGTGACATAGAGCGTCGCCCCCCAACCGCCTTCCTGCAGCATCAGCGCCGGGGAATACACCGCCATGAACGGCACCACGAAACCCGCCAGGGCGATGCGCACCGCCCAGAAGCTGATCTTCAATCCCCTTTCCTTGGCGATCGGCGCGGCCGCGAAACAGGCCAGCGCCACCGGAGGGGTGAGGTCGGCGAGGATGCCGAAGTAGAAGACGAACATGTGCGAGACGATCAGCGGCACCCCCAGTTCCAGCAGCGCCGGCGCGGCGATGGAGCTGGTGATGATGTAGTTGGGGATGGTCGGGATGCCCATTCCCAGGACCAGGCAGGTGACCATGGTCAGGACCAGCGACAGCAGCAGGTTCTCCCGTCCCAGATCGAGCACGTAGCTGGCGAAGGTGGTGGCGATGCCGGTCAGCGAAATCACCCCGATGATGACTCCCACCAGGGTGCAGGCGATGCCCACCGGGATCGCATGTCGCGCACCTTCGGCGAGGGCGCGGACGCAGATGCGCAGGGTTTCCCGGCCGCCACGGACGAACCAGCAGGCCAGGGCCAGGGCCGCGATCACGACGAAGATCACCCCGATGCCGAGGCGGAAGAACCCCGCGCAGAGCAGCCCCAGCGCCACCCAGAAGGCGATGCGCAGGCCGAGCGAGGACACCCGCAGGATGATCGCCGAACCGAGGATGACGATGGCGGTCAGCGCCAGGCCGATGGTTCCGGAGAACAGCGGCGTGCGCCCGGAGAACAGCAGCGCGATCAGCACCAGCAACGGAATCAGCAGGAACCAGCGCTCGCGGACGGCACCCCAGGCGCTCGGACACTGATCGCGCGGCAGGCCCTTTAGATCGGCCCGGCGGGCCTCGAGGTGGACCATCCAGTACACCGAGCCGAAATACAGCAGGGCCGGGATCAGCGCCGCCTTGGCGATCTCCACGTAGGGGACGTTGATGGTCTCGGCCATGATGAACGCCACCGCCCCCATCACCGGCGGCATCAGTTGGCTGCCCATGCTCGCGGTCGCCTCGACGCCGCCGGCGAACGCCGGCTTGTAGCCGAAACGCTTCATCAGCGGGATGGTGAACTGTCCGGTGGTGACCACGTTGGCCACGCCGGAGCCGGTGATGGTGCCCATCAGCGCCGAGGAGAATACCGAGACCTTGGCCGGCCCGCCGACCCGGTGACCGAACAGGCCCATGGCGAAATCGGTGAACAGGCGGATCATGCCGGCCTGCTCGAGGAAGGCGCCGAACAGGATGAACAGATAGATGTAGGTGGCCGATACGTAGGTCGGCGTGCCGTAGAGACCTTCGGTACCGAACGACAGCTGGTTGACGATCTGGTCGAAGCCGTAGCCGCGGTGGGCCAGGTCGCCCGGCAGGTGTTCGCCGAACAGGCCATAGGCAAGAAACAGCGCGCAGATGATCGGCAAGGCGATGCCCATCACCCGTCGCGCCGCCTCGAAGACCAGGACGATCAGCACCACGCCGACGACCATGTCGGCCTGGGTCAGCTCTCCGGAGCGCTGGATCAGGTCGCCCTCGAAAACCCACTGGTAGACCGCCGTGCCCAGGCCGGCCATGCCCAGCAACCAGGCCAGCGGCTGCCAGGGGCGACCTATGCCGAAGGCGGGATAGCTGATGTACACCACCAGCAACAGCAGTCCGACGTGCATTGCCCGCAGGACCTGGGTGGAAATCAGGGGAAAGGCCGCGGTGACGACCTGGAACACGGAAAAGGCCAGGGCCACGGCGAACAACGCGCGCGGCCAGTTTTCCGCCTCAAGATGCAGCCCGTTCTGATGATCGCTCATGCATCGACTCCCTACAGCCGGAAACGCGGGGAACCCGGTCCGCCGCACGGACCGGGGCTACGGAGAAACGGGCCTCACTCGGGCAGTACGCCCTTCTCCTTGTAGAAGCGCTCGGCGCCGGGATGCAGCGGAATCGGCAGGTTCTTCGCCGCCTTGTCCAGGGCGATGTCCTTGGCGGCAGCATGGGCGGTGACCAGGCGCGGCAGGTTGTCGAACATCAGCTTGGTCATCTGGTAGGCCAGCTCGTCGCTGACCCCGGAGTGGCTGACCAGGATATTGTCGATCGCCACCGTCGGCACGTCCTGCTCCTGGCCGTCGTAGGTGCCGGCGGGAATGCTCGCGGCGTGGTAGGCCGGGCTGTCGATCTTCGCCACCACGTCCGCCGGGATCGCGACGAAGGTGATCGGCATGGTCGAGGCCAGGTCGCGGATGGCCGCCATGCCCAGGCCGGAGGATTGCAGCGTAGCGTCGAGCTGGCGGTTCTTGATCAGCTCCACCGACTCGGCGTAGGGCAGGTACTCCACCTTGCCCATGTCCTCGTAGCTCAGGCCGGCGGCCTTGAAGATCGCCCGGGCGTTCAGCTCGGTACCGCTCTTGGGCGCGCCCACCGAAATGCGCTTGCCTTTCAGGTCGGCCAGGGTCTTGATGCCCGAGGCTTGGCTGGCCACTACCTGGATATAGTTCGGATAGGTATTGCCGATAGCCCGCAGCTTCTTCAACGGCGCCTTGAAGCCGGCGTCGGCGACCCCGTTCCAGGCGTCGGCGACCGAGTCGCCCAGCGCCAGCGCCAGTTCTCCACGCCCGGCCTGCAACAGGTTGAGGTTCTCGACCGAAGCCTTGGTGGCCTGCACCGAGGTTTTCGCGCCCTGGATATCGTGTCCGTAGATCTGCGAGAGGCCGACCCCTATGGGGTAATAGACCCCGCTGGTGCCGCCGGTGAGGATATTGATGAAGGTCGGCGCGGCAAAGACCGCGGTACTGAAGGTCACCGTTGCGGCAAGCGTGAAAAGACCGAAGCGTCTGCTCAGCGACATGGGAAGTCTCCTGTTCTTATCGTTGTTGTCGCGCTGTCGCGGAAGCGTCCCGGCTTCCTTCGACCGCGCAGGACTTCGTGCAGACTAGACCGCCCCGCCACGCAGGACAATCAGCAAGGACCGATTGCGCGACCGGCTCCGCAAGGGAGCCGGTCGCCGGCGTTCAGGCGTACAGGTCGCGCCGCGACCAGGGCAGCTCGTGGGAGCCATCCTCGTGGGGGCGAATGGCGAGGATCTGGTGCAGGTTGATCCAGCCGCGCTTGAAGCCGTAGGCGCATCCGGCCAGGTACAGCCGCCAGATCCGCAGGGTTTCCTCGGGCACCAGGCGAGCCGCCTCCTTCAGCCTGGCTTCCAGGTTGGCGCTCCAGAAGTCCAGGGTCCGGGCGTAGTGCAGACGCAGGCTTTCCACGTCGACTACTTCCAGCCCGGCTTCGCTCATCCGCGCCACCGCCAGCGACAGGTGCGGCAGCTCGCCGTGGGGAAACACGTAGCGATCGATGAAGTCGCCGGCCCCCTTGCCAACCGGGCAGCCGTCGGTGTAGCGCGAGGTGATGCCGTGGTTCATCACCAGGCCGCCGGGACGCACCGCATCGTACAGTTGCTGGAAGTACAGCCCCAGGTTGGCGTGCCCGACGTGCTCGAACATGCCGACGCTGACCACCTTGTCGAAGCGGCCATCGCGCGGCAGGTCGCGGTAATCCAGCAGCTTGAGGGTGACCCGGTCCTCCAGGCCTTCGGCCTTGACCCGCTCCCGGCCGAGCGCCAGCTGCTCCTTGCTCAATGTGATGCCGGTGACCTCGACGCCGAACTCGCGAGCGGCCAGGCGCGCCAGCCCTCCCCAACCGCAACCGACATCGAGCAGCTTCTCGCCCGGCTGCAAACGCAGCTTGCGGCACAGGTGACGGAGCTTGGCCAGTTGCGCGGTGGCGAGGTCTTCCTTGCCGGTCTCGAAATAAGCGCAGGAATAGACCATTTCCGGATCCAGCCAGAGCTGGTAGAAGTCGTTGGACAGGTCGTAGTGGTAATGGATGGCTTCGGCGTCGGTGTCCTTGTCGTGGCTTTCGCGAACCGGCGGCGCGCCGCCATCGGGTTCGCCGAGCGCTTCGCTGAGGGCATCGCCGATACCGATGACCTGGCTGATCGGTCCTTCGATGTCGAGACGCTTCTCGACGTAGGCCTTGCCCAGCGCATCGAGGCTGGGATGGGTGATCTCGGTTAGCAGCGAGGGGTCGCGAATGACCATGGTTACCTGTGGATCCGGCCCCAGATCGAACGCCTGAGCATCGCCGATGCGGATCCGCAACGGCAGTTGCAGGGACAGCAACTCAGAGGGGAGCTGTGCAATCATGCCAAACCTCCTGGTCACAAGACGGGAACACTATAGTCCAGTACCTGATAGAGTTTTGCTATCGACTACTTAGCCTCCTATCTATCGATGCAAAACCCCTGAGCACTCCGATTCAGGTTAGCAGCCAGTCTGCCCATGGATAGTTGACAGTTCTGATATACAAACTTTCCCTTGCTGCAATAACGGAATGACGCATACACCCTGTCAAAGGAAGCGGAAGCGACATAAGGAATGCCGATGAACGAGACCGTATCCCTCGAAACACGCGAAGTACGCTTTCTCTCCGTGTTCGACTTCGACGGTACCCTGACATACCGAGACAGCTTCGTGCCCTTCCTGCGTTTCGCCTTCGGCAACCGGGTGTTCGTCCGCCGCATGCTGCGCATGGCAGGACCCAGCCTGGCCTATCTCTGCCGGCGTATCGACCGCGACGACCTGAAGGCGCGCCTGATCGCCACCTTCCTCACCGATGTGCCCGTACATGTGCTGGAAGAGCGGGCGCTGGCCTACCAGAACCGCTTCTGGGAAACACTGATGCGTCCCCACGCATTGACCGCGGTGGCCGACCAGGTCAGCAGCGGCAGCACCGTGACCATCTGTTCCGCCTCCCCTTCGCTGCTACTCAGGCCGTTCGCCGAGAAGCTCGGCGTGCACCTGATCGCCACCGAGCTGGAAGTGGTAGACGGCGTACTGACCGGCAGGATCGTCGGCCGCAACTGCCGGCGCGACGAGAAAGTCTGCCGCCTGGAGCGGCACTACGGTCCGCTGACCCAATACTCCCTGCGCGCCTGGGGCGACTCGCGCGGCGATACGGAACTGCTGGCGGCGGCGCTGGAGCGCTTCTGGAAACCGTTCCGCTGACCGGTTCGCCTCAAGGCACCGTAACCCACTTGAAACGGGACTGCTGGTAGCGCTCCCCCTTCGGAGCCGAAGAAAGCTGGCTGGCCTGAAACCATCGCCTGCGAAAAAGCCGATGCCCGCAGAAAAATAGCCTTTCGCCATCAACCGATGGCCAAAACCAGATCGACGTTTGGTCGGAACCGGCAAGAGGAATCTGGTCTGCCGGAAACCTCTTCGGTCATCTCGAAGCGGCAGTCAGCGAAAAAGAAAATTCTCGGTCTGGCTTGGACTTAGGGCTATTGGTGGCTATTTGCCCTATAGGGCTTCCGGCAATATCCGGAAATCTGGATTTCTTCTCCGCCCATTAAAATTAATAGTTGTTCGATATTCTACAGCGCTTACCCTCACAACGCCCAGAAGTTGCGAAAACCAATTTACGCAAATAATTCGAACAATTCATTATTTCTGGAATTAGCCAATGAACCTGATAGCGGAAGATTTCAGCACACGAAGCCTTCTAGCGGGTGAGCGGTATAAAGCGAAGATCGCTTTCGTTTCACCACACACCAGGCGTAACAGTTTTGAGGACGAGCCAAAGTGCTTTCTGGGCGTCAGCCTGGAAAATAGAAATTTCACTCCCAACCGCTTCCATTCCATGGTCGAGTGGGCGGCTCGGCGCTTTGAGAAATGCAGTATTTTGATAGGCGACCATATTCACCGGATTACCTTGCAGTCCACGCGGGACATGCCCGAGGAAGATGCCCGCCGCGAGGCCGTCAGACTGGGCGACGCGTTCATGGAGGAAAGCCGGCTCATCGTCGATGCCTACCGACACGCCACGGACTTCCAGTACATAACCTGTTCGGAGATCCAGGCCAGTACAGAATGCAAGGACTTCTATTCAAGTTTGCGTAACTATTTCCTGGAGCACTCAGGATTCCGAGATTCGGTGGAAAAGTTTGGAAGAAACTACCACCGGCATAATTGGGAGAAGTTGAGTGAAGAACAGCAGAGGCATCGCCTCGACTTTTCCTCGCGATATTTTCTCGAAGAGTTTTCCGTATTCGCCTGCCTAGTAAGAAAAGGCTTCAAAGTCATGGCCTATCCCGGTGCTTTCAGTACGTTGGCAGAAATAGCAGCGGGTGACTTTCCAGGAATGCTCGATGAATTGCAGAAACTTACCGTGGTTTCCCTGCAATTGAAAAGGAGATAGGAATGAGTTCCTCTCCCAAGCCGGTGGCCTGGCAATTGAACCGAGGTTCGATCTACCAGGATGTCTACGAGAAGAGAATCGATAAACGTCCTGTAGATACCCTGGCAAAACTGCAAGAGGCCTATCTGGAGGACGAGCATCTGGTCTTCCCCTCCGAACAAACCCGCGTGGCGGCGTTGAGAGATGGCGTTTTCCTGTTGCGGATACCGGACGATTTCCAGGTCCGCGACTGCGACCTGTTCGCCAGCAATTTCTTCAAGGGCCCGGCCATCGCCCCCTACGGTGCATTTCGCGAACTCACAGCGGAAACCTTCGACGATCCCCTGCTGGGTTTTCATGAACGAATCAACCAGATCGAGCAATTCCTGCTGGAACGACGCTTCTGGAAAACCCACTACCCAGAGGAAATCCTCCAGGCCGGCGAACAGCTGACCGCTTACAGTCGGCAGTTGCTGCGTGTCATCCTGTCGCTCACCGACATCGATCCGGAATTCTGGAGCCTGGCTACCGGCGGTGCCTCGGACGCCCAGGGTTCCTACCATTTAACCTTCAATCACTATCGCCCGCGCTTCGCGGGTGTCGGGCTGGCTTCCCACAAGGACGATGGGTTCCTGACGCTGTTACGCACCACCGAACCGGGGCTGGAAGTCAACCGCAATGATCGCTGGGAGGCGCTGGAGCCCTCATCCGATCATTTCGTGGTCAACTTTGGTCTCTCCATGGAAGTGCTTACTCGCGGCTCCTCCACACCCGTCAGGGCCATCATGCACAGGGTCAGGCATCAGACCCACGACCGCTGCAGCTTCGCTCATTTCACCTCCAGTCACTGCACTCCCGGCACCGAGGCAGGCATCTACAGCTATGCAACGGGAGAGGGACTCAGGAGAGTCTGCAGTTCGCGCGACATCATCGACGCGAACGACGAGGAGATCTACCAGGGTACGGTCATCAGGGAGACGGACAATCCATGAGCGGGCTTCCCCAGTTCCATCCCTGCAAGGCCTATCTGGATGATTCCAGGCACCTGGTCTTCAACCAGGCGGATGGCTTTGCGCGGGCGCTACGCGACGGCTTCTTCGCCCTGCGTATTCCAGAAGAACTGGATCTCGCACCAGGTATCCGCTTCGCCCAAGAGTTCTACCAACCTGCCGTGGAAGAGCCCCATGCAGACGCCCGTTACCGGGGTTTCAGGAACCTTCCCGACATCTATTTCGACCGGGAGAACTTCCAGACCGAACATATCCTTGCCGACGCCAGACAACGCCAGGCGTCGTTTCCAGACGAAGTGAACCGACTGTGCGAACGGATGCACGAGATCGCCCGGCTCATCCTGCGTGAGATCCTCGGCAGCCTCGGCGTAGCGCCACGGTTGTGGCCCGACGTCACCGGCGGGACCAGCGAAGGGAAGGGCGTCACCTGGTTCGCCGTCAGCCACTACCGACCCGAGCGCAACATGCAGGGCGCTCCAGCGCACAAGGACACCGGCTTCGTCACCGTCTTGTACTGCGACCAGCCAGGCCTGCAGGCGCGACTCGAGGAAGGATGGGTCGAGGTCCCCCCCATGGAAGGGCATTTCCTGATCAATTTCGGGGGCAGCCTGGAACTTCTCACCGCCAGGTTGCCAATCCCGGCCGCCGCGGTTCTCCACCAGGTCCGACAGAGTTCATCGACGGTGGAGCGGGGCGATCGCTACTCCTTCGCGGCATTCCTCAATCCACCTGCGACCGGCGCGCTCTACAGCCTCACCGCCGACGGCCAGCGCGCCGAGCCGGTCATTCCGGTAGAGACCTTCCTTCGCGAATTCAACGAGCAGACCTGGAAGGACAGCTATACCGATTTCGGCATCGCCGAAGGGCCTGGGGCCGCCGCCCCAGCCGACGACCACGCAAACCGGTACCTGCGCCCATGAACAGCAAAGAGAATAGCGCGCCCTTCCCCGGCCTCATCGCCCATCATTCCGGCTCTTGTCCGGCTACCGGACACGCCGAGGCTTTCCACCATGCCACGGTGTGCCAGGGCCTGGACGCCTCCACCTACTTCGCCCGTTCCGGCATCGCGGAACTGGCGGAGAACAACGAAGGACTCTGTACCTTCTGGCTCGGAGACGACCTGGCGCTCTACCAGACGACCAACGCGCCCCTCGTCGACGACGAGGATCTGGCGCCCTCGATCAATGCGAACGCCGAGCTCTTCGGTTCCTTCCTCGGTTCCCTGCCCGCGCAGGACGAGCGACGCAAGGCCAAGCGCGCCGTGGTCGAACGCGTGCTCGGCAGCAACCGGTTCGTTACCAGTCTGGACCCGCATGTACGCGAAATGGCCCAACACTACCTGCGAGAGGTGGCAGGTCGCTCGCTGCCCTTGCAGGACTTCTGCCTGCACATGGTAGCGCGCATCGACAGCGGGTTGCCCGGCGTCCTGGATTTTCATCAGAAGCCCCTGACCCACTACCTGCAAAGCACCGAATACGGAGTGATCGCCAGGGACTTCTTCGAGATCGCCTCGGAGGTCATCAGCAAGATGAATCCGGAATCGATCGAGAACGCCGACATGATCGTCGAGATGACGCGCGACATGCTGGATTCGAACTACGAATCGATTGTCCGGGCTCCTCCAACGAACATGATCCTCGCCCAGTTCGACTGCTTCTCCCGGCCCTTCACACGCGAAACCATACGAACGCTGGATGCCGCATCACTCAAGGAACTGGGTACGATCATCGTCGCGACCTATGACACCACGGCCCTCAGTCTGCTCTGGACGCTCACCTACCTGGAGGACAACCCAGCCGAGAAAGAACGTCTGCTGGGTGTAGTAGACAACCCGGAACAAGCGCTGGACGAGGCCTACCTACTGGTGCTTGAAGCGATCCGCCTGGGTGGCAGCAACCCCACTGCATTGTGGCGCCGGACCAACCGGCCGATACGCATCCGCCATCGCGGCACCGAGGTTACGATTCCCGCCAATACGATGCTCTGGCTCGATCGACGGCGGGCCAATCGCGACGCGTCGCTGTTCCCCCACGCCGAGCGGTTCAATACGGACAACATCCGGCAGCTCATCCGCAACCAGACCAGCCACGGCCAGGCCGTGTCGCTGCTGGCCAGGAACCGCTACGAAATCAACTCCTTCAACATGGTCAACACCCATAGAAGCCCGCGCAAATGCCCAGGCCGCCTGTTCTCCGTCAGGGAACAGGCGCTGATCCTGACGGAGCTGTACCGCCTCTACAAGGTCTGCGTGACAGAAGCCGACTCCACGCTGGCACCTCACAGTTCCATGCCGCGGCCCCGACGTTCGGGAAACATCATCCTCACTGCCAGGGCCGCCGCCCTGTGAACCTGTACGTCATGGAGAACGCTTGATGAGCAATATCCTTCCATCCGCCCGGATGCTCGACGGCATGCTGCACTTCAAGGAAGAAGACGGTTTCAGTCGCGCGCGCAAGCTAGGTGCCTTCCACCTCGAGCACCCACGGGGCTGGGACTTTTCGGCCGGCATCGCCCTGGCCCAGAGCTATTATCTGGAATCCGAGGTAGACGCCGACAACGCCTTCCGGGGGTTCCATCGCAAGGATCTCGGCAAGTCCCTGCTGGGCTATTCCCGCACAGGTGCCGACCAGGACGAACTGCTGCAGATCGAATGCGGCCTGTGGCGGGAATATCTTCCCGCCCCCGCCGCCGACCTGCTTTGGGCAATGAACGACCTGAACCGCAGTGTTCTCTCGCAACTGTTCGCGCTGGTCGGCATCGAGGAAAGACATTTCGACCTGATAGCCGGCGGCATGTCTTCCAACCAGGCGCTGCAGTACTGCATCTTCAATCATTTCCGCGCTGACAGCGCCCACCCGGTGGGTCTCACCGCCCACAAGGACAGCGGTTTTACCACCCTGCTCTACACCACGGAGCCTGGGCTGGAGTCGCTGGAAAATGGCTCCTGGATTCCTTTCGATCCCATGCCCGGCCATTTCACCCTGGTACTTGGACACTCCTTCGAACTCCTAACCGAGAAGTCCGCCACCCCTGTCCAGGCCAGCTATCACCGCGTCCGCAGAATGGAACCGCAAGAGCGAAAAGCGGACAGGTTCACCTTCGGTTCCTACATCGGTCCGCGCTGGGACCAGGACCTGTACCAGATCAGCGGCGAGACCGTTAAGCCGGTGCAATCCTTCCTCGAGTTTCAGAAACGCAAAGCCGCGGAAATGGGTTACGAATTCCATCCCAAGGTGGAGACGGCTCATCGCTGAGCCCATACATCCTTCGCAGGAGGCGCCAGTGAACACGAAACCGAAAACCGCCAGCTCTCCGACGCTACGCGCTCCGGTCAACCTTCCGGCAATGCCACTGGAGAGCCAGGTCCACCAATACCCACCCATCGAGATGGCGCGATCGCGCCTGCTGGAAAGCAGACTCGTCTTCGATCATCCAGACGGCTTCGAACAGGCGCGCAGGCACGGCTTCTTCCTGCTGGAAGTTCCAGCTCGGATGGACTTCTGCCCTGGCGACCTATTCGTCCGCAATTGCTTCCTTCCCCGAGCAGAGGGCGCCTTGTCCACCTATACGGGGTTCAAGGAATGCCAGATACCAGGGGCCTACCAAGGCTATTTCGACAGGGAGCACGATCAGTGGGAGAACGTCTACATCGAACGAGGCAACTGGTCTCTTATACCTGAGGCCGTGGCTGCACTGGGCGTACAAATGGCGGAGCTGGGTATTGGCGTCCTGCGCGCGGTGCTCGCGGAGCTAGACATCCCCCGCGCGGAATGGGCACGCCTGACCAGCGGCCTGTCCGAAGGACAGGGCCACCAGATGTTCGGCTTCAATCATTTCCGCGCCAGCAAGCCGATCCGTGGTTCCAAGTTCCATCGAGACTCGGGCTGGGTCACCGTCCTGCGCTCCACCGAACCCGGACTGATCGCCTATATCGACGGCCAGCTCCGCTCGATCAACCCACTGCCTGGCCATCTCATCATCAACTTCGGCAGTTCCATGGAAGTGCTTTCCGAACACCTGTCGAGAAAGGTCCACGCTAATGTCCACGGGGTAGCCCGCACCGAGCGCGCGAGCCCGGACGAACGCTACTCCTATGTCGTTTTCCTGGATAGCGATCTGGGCGGCGACATCTACCGATACGGTCCGGCCGGAGCCCAGAAGGTACAGACGGTCCTCGAATTCGCCGAACAGGAGGTCAGCCGGACCTACAACGACGACATCCTCCTCTGACCCCATGCCAGAGGAGTTCACCCAACCGGTCCCGGGGATGACAAACGATGAACCCAAACGCCACCTATGCTCTGGCTTCGGCCGAACTGATCGACGGAAAGCTACGCTTCGACAGCAGCGATGGCTTCGCCCGCGCCATCGCCGACGGGTTCTTCTTCGTCAAGTCACCGAGCCTGGACCTGGCAGCCGGCGATACCTTCGCCCGCAACTTCTACCTGCCTCGCCAGGAGGGCCTCGGCGCGCCCTACCAGGGTTTCTCGCAGTGGACCGAAGATCGGCTGGCGCGCCGGGAAGGATATTTCTCCCGCGACGTCGACCAGGTCGAGCAGTTCTTCCTCGAGAGCCGATTCTGGCAGACAGTGTTCCCAGGCCCTTTGCTGCGGCAGGCCGAACGGATGCGGAGTTTCAGTCTCGAGGTGCTGCGGGCCGTACTCGCGGAACTGGACCTGCCGGTAGAGCTGTGGGACGAGGCCACGGGACGCTGCCTCTCCATGCAAGGCACCTATCACCTGACCTTTAACCATTTCCGCAGCCACGTCCGGGCCCGCGGGCTGAATGTGCACAAGGACTCGGGTTGGGTGACCATCCTGCGCTCGCTGGAGCCTGGACTTGAGGTTCTTCGCGAGGGAGACTGGCTGCCGGTCTCGCCCCGTCCCGGCGAATTCATCGTCAACTTCGGCTGCGCGATGGAGATACTGACCCGTCACTCGGCCACTCCTGTCGCCGCCGTCGCTCACCGAGTGCAGGAACAATTGCCAGGCCAAGCCGATCGCTTCTCCTATGCCCTGTTCGTGGATAGCAGCCTGGACCCACGGACATGCCCTGGCCTGTTTCGCTATCTTCCAGGCCACGGCCTGGTGCTGGAAGCAGATTTCGAAATGTTCCTCAACGAAATTCTGCACAATACTTACCAAGAGAATACCCAGGGTCTATATTGACCCTCCTCCCCGCAGTACCTGCATTCCCCGGAGAGCCGCCGCAAAGTCGGCTTTCCTTCCCCAGTCCTCGGCAGATCAACTCATCCCTGACCCTGGCGCCGGCTCCACGAGCCGGCGCCCCCTTGGCGTTCGTCCGCTCATTCAGCCAAAGAGAACATCATGAACCAGAAAATTTCCCCGCCTTCACAGAAGCTCGACGGCCTGTTCCTGCTGGCCCTGTCGATGGCCGTATTCTTCGTCGGCGTGACCGAGTTCATGCTGTCCTCCATGCTCGGGCCGCTGGCGCAGGCGTTCCACACCACTACCAGCGGCGCCGCCTGGCTGATCTCCAGCTACGCGTTCTCCTATGCGATCGCCGCGCCGTTGCTGGGCTACTTCTCCGACCGCATGCAACGCAGGAAGCTGCTGCTGCTCGCCCTGGTCCTCTTCGCGGTCGATACTCTGGCCATCGTCATCGCCCCGACCCTGGAAATTGCCGTCGTCCTGCGGGTGATCGGGGGCATCGCCTCGGCAATCATCATCCCGACCACCTTCGCCCTGGTCGCGGAGGTGGTCGCCCCGCAAAGACAGGCCGGTGCCATGGGCCAGGTGATGCTCGGCATGACCCTCGGCATTGCCGCCGGCCCGGCACTGGCCGGCCTCCTCTCGGACTTCTTCGGCTGGGCGGCGCCCTTCCTGATGGTCTCGTGCGGTTGCGTGCTGGTCTTCCTGATGGCACGCCAGCGCCTTCCCGTGCAAGCCGTGGCACCGCGCGCCGAGGGCCATGCGCTGGGCTGGTGCAGGCAATGGAGCATCCTCAGGCCACTGATCGCCAAGGGTGCCTGGAACGGCACCGGGGTCGCCGGCCTGCTTCTCTCGGGAGAGGTGCTGCGCCAGCGCTACGGCTTCAGCACCGCGCAGATAGGCGTCAGCATCGCCGCCTTCGGCGTGGGCCTGGCCGTGGGCAACCTCGCCGCGGGTTACCTGCGACGTTATCTGAAGCGCGACGAAGACATGCTCCTGCTGGTGCTGGCGCTCCTGGTGCTATCGATGTCGACCTTCATGCTCCTGCCGCTACCGTTGCCCGTGGCGCTCTGCTGCCTGGGCGCCTGGGGCGCCGCGCTGGGCCTGGGCGCGCCGGCGGGCACGGTGGTACTCGCCTCGCGCTCCGGGCCGGACAAGGGCATGGTGCTGTCGTTCGCCGAGACGTTCAACAACATCGCCATTCTCGCCAGCGTGCCCCTGGCTGTGCGACTGCTGGAGCTGAAGGGGCCGCCCGCCACCCTGTGGGTATTGGGCATCGGCCTGGGGATCGGCGCCTGGCTCACCGTGCTGGACTGGTTCGCCAGCCGCAGGAGCGACGAGGCGCTGCCGTTGCGCGATTGACGGCGAGCGCCGCGAGCGCCGGGGCAGCATGCCTGCCCCGGCTTCTCGGGCACGCGGCCGGCGTTACTCGACGGTGACCGACTTGGCCAGGTTGCGCGGCTGGTCGACGTCGGTGCCCTTGAGCACGGCGACATGGTACGAGAGCAATTGCAACGGGATGGTGTAGAGGATCGGCGAGAGCACGTCGCCGATGTGCGGCATGCCCACCACATGGGTGCCCTCGCCGGCCTCGATGCCCGCGCCTTCGTCGGCGAACACCACCAGTTCGCCGCCGCGGGCGCGGACTTCCTGCAGGTTCGACTTGAGCTTCTCCACCAGCTCGTTGTTCGGCGCCACGGTAACCACCGGCATGTCGCTGTCCACCAGCGCCAGCGGGCCATGCTTGAGTTCGCCGGCCGGGTAGGCTTCGGCATGGATATAGGAAATTTCCTTGAGCTTCAGCGCGCCTTCCAGGGCCACCGGGAACTGCGCGCCACGGCCGAGGAACAGGGTGTGGTGCTTCTCGGCGAACAGCTCGGAAACCTTCTCCACCGTACGGTTCATCGCCAGCGCCTCGCCCAGCCGGGTCGGCAGGCGACGCAGTTCGTCCACCAGCTCGGCTTCGACGCCATCGGCCAGGCGCTTCTGCACCTGGCCGATGCCCAGGGTCAGCAGCAGCAGGGCGACCAACTGGGTGGTGAAGGCCTTGGTCGAGGCCACGCCGATTTCCGGGCCGGCCTGGGTCAGCAGGGTCAGGTCAGATTCGCGCACCAGCGAACTGGTGGCAACGTTGCAGATCGCCACGCTGGAGAGGAAGCCCAGCTCCTTGGCGTTGCGCAGGGCAGCCAGGGTGTCGGCGGTCTCACCGGACTGGGAGATGGTGACGAACAGGCAATCCGGCTGCACCGCGACCTTGCGGTAGCGGAACTCGCTGGCGACCTCCACCTGGCAGGGAATCCCGGTCAGGCTTTCCAGCCAGTAACGGGCGACCATGCCGGCGTGGTAACTGGTGCCGCAGGCGACGATCTGCACGTTGCGGACCTTGGCGAACAGCTCCGCCGCCTGCGGACCGAAGCTTTCAACCATTACCTGGTTCTGCCCGAGGCGGCCTTCCAGGGTACGCTGCACGACGCTGGGCTGCTCGTGGATTTCCTTGAGCATGAAATGCCGGTACTCGCCCTTGTCGGCGGCTTCGGCGCCTTCGTGGTACTGCACGGTCTCGCGCTGCACGTCGTTGCCCTGGACATCCCACAGGCGCACGCTGTCGCGACGGATCTCGGCGATATCGCCTTCTTCCAGGTAGATGAAGCGGTCGGTCACCTGGCGCAGCGCCAGTTGGTCGGAAGCGAGGAAGTTCTCGCCAAGCCCGAGGCCGATCACCAGCGGGCTGCCGCTGCGAGCGGCGACGATGCGGTCCGGCTGCGCCGCGCTGATCACTGCCAGGCCATAGGCCCCGTGCAATTCCTTGACCGCGTCCTTCAGCGCCAGGGTCAGGTCGCCGATGGACTGCAGCTTGTGGTGCAGCAGGTGGACGATGACCTCGGTGTCGGTCTGCGAGGTGAACACGTAGCCCAGCCCCTTGAGCCGCTCACGGAGAGGTTCGTGGTTCTCGATGATGCCGTTGTGCACCACCGCCAGTTCGTCGCTGGAGAAATGCGGGTGGGCGTTGCCTTCGGTTGGCGCGCCGTGGGTCGCCCAGCGGGTATGGGCGATGCCCAGGCGGCCGAGCAGCGGCGTACCGGCCAGGCCTTCCTCCAGGCTGGCGACCTTGCCGACCCGGCGGCAGCGCTGCAGCCTGCCTTCGTTATCGAAGACCGCCACGCCGGCGCTGTCGTAGCCGCGATACTCGAGGCGCTTGAGGCCTTCGATAAGGATGGGGGTGATGTTGCGCTCGGCGATCGCGCCTACGATTCCACACATGGGGTCTTTCTCCTTTCAGGCCTCGACCGGGGTGCAGATCAGCGTGACGCCCCGGGCGGTTATCTGTTCGCGCGCGGAAGGTTCCAGGCGCTCGTCGGTAATCAGGGTATGGATGCTGCTCCAGGGCAATTCCTGGTTGGGAATGCGCCGACCGACCTTGTCGGCCTCGGCCATGACGATCACCTCGCGGGCGACCTCGGCCATCACCCGGCTCAGGCCCAGCAATTCGTTGAACGTGGTCGTCCCGCGTTCGAGATCGATGCCGTCGGCACCGATGAATAGTTGGTCGAAGTCATAGGAACGCAGCACCTGCTCGGCAACCTGCCCCTGGAACGACTCGGAATGCGGATCCCAGGTCCCCCCGGTCATCAGCAGCACCGGCTCGTGCTCCAGTTCGCGCAGGGCGTTGACCACGTTCAGCGAGTTGGTCATCACCACCAGGCCCGGCTTGTGCCCAAGCTCGGGGATCATCGCCGCGGTGGTGCTGCCACTGTCGATGATGATCCGCGCATGCTCGCGGATGCGCGCCGCGGCGGCGCGACCGATAGCCTGCTTGTAGGGCGAGACGGGCTGCGCAGCTTCACCTATCAGTTCCTGCGGCATCGGCACCGCACCGCCGTAGCGACGCAACAGCAGGCCGTGGCTTTCCATGGCGGCGAGGTCCTTGCGGATGGTCACTTCCGAGGTGGAAAAGCGCTTGGCGAGTGCGTCCACGCTGACCTCGCCCTGCTCGGAAAGCAGCGCGAGGATGGCATGGCGACGTTGCGGCGTATTACGTTTCGAGATCACTTAAGTTTCGTTTCGAAAGAAAAGTGTGCGAATCAAAACTTATCCGGCGCTTCCCGTCAATGACTTTTCATCGGCTCGGCAGCACCGTATCGGGATCGAGGTAGAACATCTTCTTCCAACCCTGGGTGCTGTCGTCGGCCAGCCAGGGATAGGGCAGCAAGGTGATGATCGCGTAGTGCAGGTGGGCCGGCTTGCCGCGCGCGTTGCCGGTGGTGCCGACCGTACCCAGGCGGGAACCGGCAAGGACCGGCTGGCCCGGATAGGCGTCGAGGCTATCGAGATGGGCGTAGTAATGCAGGCGCCACTTGGGCGCCAGCACCAGGACGACCTTGCCGCCGAGGGCGATCTCCCCGCGATAGAGCACCAGGCCGTAGCTGGCGGAGCGTACGGGGGTGCCGCTGCGGGCGAAGATGTCGATGCCCTTGTGCACTCCGGAGCGCCCCCAGGGCTCGAACCAGAAGGTTCGCGGATTCCAGTCGCGGGCACTGGCGCCTTCGACGGGTATCCGCGGCCATTCGGGCAGCACCGCCCAGGCTATGAGCAGCCCCAGCACGATCCGTTTCGCAGGCTTCGGCATCCGTGCCGCTCCGTTACTTCTTGATTTTTTCCGGGCGCTTCCAGTTTTCCAGGTTCTTCTGCCGGGCGCGGCCGAAGGCCAGGTTCTTCGCCGGAACCTCATGGGTGATGGTGGAGCCGGCCGCGGTCGTCGCTCCATCGCCGATCTTCAGCGGCGCCACCAGCGAGTTGTTCGAGCCGATGAACACATCGTCGCCCAGCTCGGTGCGGAACTTGTTCGCGCCATCGTAGTTGCAGGTGATGGTGCCGGCGCCGATGTTGCAGTTGGCGCCCAACTCGGCATCGCCCAGGTAGCTCAGGTGGCCGGCCTTGCTGCCCTCGCCCAGGCGGGCATTCTTCAGTTCGACGAAGTTGCCGACATGGGCCCGAGCGCCGAGCACGCTGCCCGGACGCAGGCGGGCGAACGGACCGGCATCGCTACCCTCGCCCAGCTCCGCGCCTTCCAGATGGCTGTTGGCCTTGATCACCGCGCCACGCCGCAGGACGCTGTCGCGAATCACGCAGTTCGGTCCGATGCGCACGTCGTCCTCGATCACCACGCGGCCTTCCAGCACCACGTTGACGTCGATCAGCACGTCGCGGCCGACCGAGATTTCGCCACGGACATCCAGGCGCTGCGGATCGAGCAGGGTCACGCCCTGGCGCATCAGCTCCTCCGCGCGCAGGCGCTGGTAGTGACGCTCCAGCTGGGCCTGTTGCATGCGGTCATTAACGCCCTGCACTTCCATCGCGTCCAGCGGTTGGGCGCTGGCTACCACCAGGCCGTCGCCGACCGCCATGGCGATCACGTCGGTCAGGTAATACTCGCCCTGGGCGTTGTCGTTGGACAGGCGGCCGAGCCAGTCGGCAAGGCGCTTGCCCGGCACCGCGAGGATGCCGGTGTTGATCTCGCCGATCTGGCGCTGCGCCGGGGTCGCGTCCTTGTGCTCGACGATGGCCTGCACCGCGCCCTGGTCGTCACGGACGATGCGGCCGTAGCCGGTGGGGTCGAGCATGTCGACGGTGAGCAACGACAACTGGTCCGGGGTGACTTGCGCCAGCAGGCGCTGCAAGGTGTCCAGCTGGATCAGCGGCACGTCGCCGTAGAGGATCAGCACCTGGTCTGCACTGAGGAACGGCAGGGCCTGGGCCACCGCATGGCCCGTACCGAGCTGTTCGGCCTGGAGCACGAAATTCAGGTCGTCGGCGGCCATCCGCTCACGCACCAGATCCGCGCCGTGGCCGATCACCACGTGGATCCGTTCCGGCTGCAACTGGCGCGCGCAGTCGATGACGTGGCCGAGCATCGGCTTGCCGGCAATGGGATGGAGGACCTTGGGCAGGGCCGAACGCATGCGGGTGCCCTGGCCGGCGGCGAGAATCACGATTTCAAGGGACATGGACTGGACTACCGTTCCTGGTGGTCACAGGCAAAACCTGTGAGTGAAGATGCAAAACGAAAAAAGGGTAGCCCACAGGCTACCCTTTTCCCTGACACCGCTAGAAGTACCGGCTGGAAATCAGCCGCCGAACTTCTTGCGCAGTTGCTGGACGGTGCGCAGCTGGGCTGCGGCTTCGGCCAGACGCGCGGCAGCGGCGCTGTAGTCGAACTCGGCGCCCTTGCCCTGCAGCGCCTTTTCGGCAGCCTTCAGGGCTTCCTGGGCGGCCGCTTCGTCGAGGTCGCCGGCACGAACCACGGTGTCGGCGAGGACCTTGACCATGTTCGGCTGGACTTCGAGGAAACCGCCGGAGATGTAGTACACCTCCTGCTCGCCGCCCTGCTTGACCAGGCGGATGGGGCCCGGTTTCAGGTCGGTGATCAGCGGCGCGTGGCCCGGGGCGATACCCAGGTCACCCAGAGCGCCGTGCGCGATAACCATCTCGACCAGGCCGGAGAAGATCTCCGCCTCGGCGCTGACGATGTCGCAATGGACTGTTATGGCCATACGCTTGCCTCACATGAGCGCCCGTCGCCGGGCGCACAGGATTACAGTTTTTTGGCTTTCTCGACCGCTTCTTCGATACCGCCGACCATGTAGAACGCCTGCTCCGGCAGGTGATCGTAGTCGCCGTTGAGAATGCCCTTGAAGCCAGCGATGGTGTCCTTCAGGGAAACGTACTTGCCCGGCGAACCGGTGAAGACTTCCGCTACGAAGAACGGCTGGGACAGGAAGCGCTGGATCTTACGAGCGCGCGCCACCAGCAGCTTGTCGGCTTCGGACAGTTCGTCCATGCCCAGGATCGCGATGATGTCCTTCAGCTCCTTGTAGCGCTGCAGAACATACTGGACGCCGCGAGCGGTGTCGTAGTGATCCTGGCCGATCACCAGCGGATCGAGCTGGCGAGAGGTGGAGTCCAGCGGGTCGACCGCGGGGTAGATACCCAGCGAGGCGATGTCACGGGACAGTACGACGGTCGCGTCCAGGTGGGCGAAGGTGGTCGCCGGGGACGGGTCGGTGAGGTCGTCCGCGGGAACGTATACGGCCTGGATCGAGGTGATCGAGCCTTTCTTGGTGGAGGTGATGCGCTCCTGCAGAACGCCCATCTCTTCGGCCAGGGTCGGCTGATAGCCCACCGCGGACGGCATACGGCCCAGCAGTGCGGACACTTCGGTACCGGCGAGGGTGTAACGGTAGATGTTGTCGATGAACAACAGAACGTCACGGCCTTCGTCACGGAACTTCTCGGCCATGGTCAGGCCGGTCAGTGCGACGCGCAGACGGTTACCCGGCGGCTCGTTCATCTGGCCGTATACCAGGGCTACCTTGTCCAGTACGTTGGAATCCTTCATCTCGTGGTAGAAGTCGTTACCCTCACGAGTACGCTCGCCCACACCCGCGAACACGGAATAACCGCTGTGCTCGATGGCGATGTTACGGATCAGTTCCATCATGTTGACGGTCTTGCCCACGCCGGCGCCGCCGAACAGGCCTACCTTGCCGCCCTTGGCGAACGGGCAGACCAGGTCGATCACCTTGATGCCGGTTTCCAGCAGCTCGTTGCCGCCAGCCTGGTCGGCATAGGACGGAGCTTCACGGTGGATGCCCCAGCGCTCTTCTTCGCCGATGGGACCGGCTTCGTCGATCGGGTTGCCCAGTACGTCCATGATCCGGCCCAGGGTCGCTTTACCGACCGGCACGGAGATGGCAGCACCAGTGCTGTCCACGTTCAGGCCACGCTTGAGGCCTTCGGTGGAACCCATCGCAATGGAACGAACCACGCCGTCGCCCAGCTGCTGCTGGACTTCCAGGGTGGTTTCAACGCCCTGAACCTTCAGGGCTTCATAGATGCTCGGCACGGCATCGCGCGGGAATTCCACGTCGATCACGGCGCCGATGATTTGAACGATACGTCCGCTACTCATGTCTGGTTCCTCTGAATTTTGAACCTGTTCTTACACCGCGGCAGCGCCGCCGACGATTTCCGAGATTTCCTGGGTGATCGCCGCCTGACGCGCCTTGTTGTAGATCAGCTGCAAATCGCTGATCAGCTCGCCGGCGTTGTCGGTAGCGTTCTTCATTGCAATCATCCGGGCCGCCTGCTCACAGGCGTTGTTCTCAACCACGGCCTGGTACACCTGGGATTCCACGTAACGCACCAGCAGCCCGTCGAGGAGCGACTTGGCGTCGGGTTCGTAGAGATAGTCCCAGTGGTGCTTCAGCTCCTGATCGTCATCGGCCACCAGCGGAATCAGCTGTTCCACGGTCGGCTTCTGGGTCATGGTGTTGACGAACTTGTTGGAGACCACGAACAGGCGATCGATACGGCCTTCGAGGTATGCGTCGAGCATCACCTTGACACTGCCGATCAGGTCGTTGATCGAAGGCTCTTCGCCGAGGTGGCTGATAGCTGCCACGACGTTGCCGCCGAAACTGCGGAAGAACGAAGCGCCCTTGCTACCGATCACGCAAAGGTCGATTTCCGCCCCTTGCTCGCGGTAGCCGCTCATGTCCTTGACGAGGGACTTGAACAGGTTGATGTTCAGACCGCCGCACAGACCACGGTCACTGCTCACCACGATGTAGCCGACGCGCTTGACTTCACGCTCGACCATGAACGGGTGACGGTATTCCGGGTTGGCGTTGGCCAGATGGCCGATCACCTGGCGAATACGCTCCGCGTAGGGACGGCCGGCCGCCATGCGCATTTGTGCCTTGCGCATCTTGCTCACCGCCACTTTTTCCATGGCATTGGTGATCTTTTGCGTGCTTTTGATGCTCGCAATCTTGCTGCGAATCTCTTTTGCGCCTGCCATTTGACACCTATCGGGTTAGCAGGCGGGAGCCTCGCGGCTCCCGCTGCGGCTTACCAGGTTTGGGTGGCCTTGAACTTCTCGATGCCGGCCTTGATGCCCGCGTCGATTTCGTCGTTGAAGTCACCTTTCTCGTTGATCTTCGCCAGCAGAGCGGCATGCTCGCGCTGGAAGTAGGAGATCAACGCCTGCTCGAAGCTACCGACCTTGGCGATTTCGACGTCCTGCAGGAAGCCACGCTCGGCGGCATACAGGGACAGCGACATCTCGGCGATCGACATCGGCGCGTACTGCTTCTGCTTCATCAGCTCGGTAACGCGCTGACCATGCTCCAGCTGCTTGCGGGTCGCTTCGTCCAGGTCCGAGGCGAACTGGGCGAAGGCCGCCAGTTCACGGTACTGGGCCAGAGCGGTACGGATGCCGCCGGACAGCTTCTTGATGATCTTGGTCTGGGCCGCGCCACCTACGCGGGATACCGAGATACCGGCGTTGACGGCCGGACGGATACCCGAGTTGAACATGGCGGATTCCAGGAAGATCTGGCCGTCGGTGATCGAGATCACGTTGGTCGGAACGAACGCGGAAACGTCGCCGGCCTGGGTCTCGATGATCGGCAGCGCGGTCAGCGAGCCGGTCTTGCCGGTCACGGCGCCGTTGGTGAACTTCTCGACATACTCTTCGGAAACGCGGGAAGCGCGCTCCAGCAGACGGCTGTGGAGATAGAACACGTCGCCCGGGTAGGCTTCGCGGCCCGGCGGACGGCGCAGCAGCAGGGAGATCTGGCGATAAGCCACGGCCTGCTTGGACAGGTCGTCGTAGACGATCAGGGCGTCTTCACCGCGATCGCGGAAGTATTCGCCCATGGTGCAACCGGAGTACGGCGCCAGGTATTGCAGGGCGGCGGACTCGGAAGCGCTGGCGGCGACCACGATGGTGTTGGCCAGGGCACCGTTCTCTTCCAGCTTGCGTACGACGTTGGCGATAGTGGACTGCTTCTGGCCGATGGCCACGTAGACGCACTTAATACCGCTGTCTTTCTGGTTGATGATGGCGTCGACCGCGAGGGCGGTCTTGCCGATCTGGCGGTCGCCGATGATCAGCTCGCGCTGGCCACGGCCTACCGGGATCATGGCGTCGACCGACTTGTAGCCGGTCTGTACCGGCTGGTCTACCGACTTACGCCAGATCACGCCCGGAGCGACCTTCTCGACCGCGTCGGTGGCCTTGGCGTCGATCGGACCCTTGCCGTCGATCGGATTGCCCAGTGCGTCGACTACGCGACCCAGCAGTTCCGGACCGACCGGAACCTCCAGGATGCGCCCGGTGCACTTGGCGTTCATGCCTTCGGCGAGGCCCTGGTATTCACCCAGGACCACGGCACCCACGGAATCCTGCTCCAGGTTCAGCGCCATACCGTAGACGCCGCCCGGGAACTCGATCATCTCGCCGTACATGACGTCGGCCAGACCGTAGATGCGCACGATACCGTCGGACACGCTGACGATGGTGCCTTCGTTTCGTGCTTGGGAGGCGACGTCGAGTTTCTCGATGCGCCCCTTGATGATTTCACTAATTTCGGAAGGATTGAGTTGCTGCATGCCGCTGCCCCTTCAAACTCAAGATTTCAACGCTTCGGCCAGTTTCGCGAGCTTGCCGCGCACCGAGCCATCGATTACCAAGTCACCGGCGCGAATGATCACGCCGCCGATCAGGCTCGCGTCTTCCGACGCATGTAGCCGCACTTCGCGACTGAGCCGGGCGCTGAGAGCCTTGGCGAGTTTGTCCTGCTGTTCTTTGCTCAAGGTGAAGGCACTGGTGACTTCTACCTCGACCGACTTTTCCTGCTCGGCCTTCAACTGCTCGTACATCTCAGCGATGGTCGGCAGCAGTTCGAGCCGCTTGTTCTCAGCCACAGTCCGGACGAAGTTCTGGGCTGGTGCATTCAGCTTGTCGCCGCACACATCGATCAGGCTCTGGGCCTTGGCCGAAGAGGTCAGCTGAGGCTCTTTGAGCAGCTGGCGCACGGTGTCGTCCTGCGACACTGCGGCCAGCACACCCAGCGCAGCCGACCAATCGGCCAGTTGCTGATGAGCCTGGGCGTACTCGAAAGCCGCCTTTGCGTAGGGACGAGCCAACGTGGTCAGTTCTGCCATAGCGCCCTCGCTTAGATCTCGGCTGCCAGTTTGGAAACCAGCTGCTCGTGCGCGTTTGCGTCGATCGAAGCACCCAGGATCTTCTCTGCGCCGGTGACGGCCAGGGCACCCACTTGGGCACGCAGGGCGTCCTTGACGCTGTTCAGTTCCTGTTCGATTTCCGCTTGGGCCTGGGCCTTCAGGCGTTCGCCTTCGGTACGGGCCTGGTCGCGGGCTTCATCGACGATCTGGTTAGCGCGTTTCTTCGCCTGTTCGACGATTTCGGCTGCCTGAGCCTTGGCTTCGCGCAGTTGCTGGCCCGCTTTCTCATGAGCCAGCTCCAGATCACGAGCCGCGCGGTTGGCAGCGTCCAGGCCGTCAGCGATCTTCTTCTGACGCTCTTGCAGAGCCGCGATGACCGGAGGCCACACGAACTTCATGCAGAACAGCACAAAGATGAAGAACGCAACGGACTGGCCAATCAGGGTTGCATTAATGTTCACGCCAACACCTCGCTCGTTCGTTGTCCGTCAAACACTCAAATCGAATGATTCGAGTGATTAGCCGGCGATTTGACCAACGAAGGGATTCGCGAAGGTGAAGAACAGGGCGATACCCACACCGATCATGGTCACGGCGTCCAGCAGGCCGGCGACGATGAACATTTTCACCTGCAGCATCGGAACCATTTCAGGCTGACGAGCTGCGCCTTCCAGGAACTTGCCACCCAGCAGACCGAAACCGATGGCGGTACCCAGGGCACCCAGGCCAATCAGCAGAGCAACGGCGATAGCAGTCAGTCCAACTACAGTTTCCATTTTTCCTCCCGACTTTTTGTCGTGTTGGTTAAAGGTTGAAGCGAATCGATTAATGGTTGTCTTCGTGCGCCATCGACAGGTAGACGATGGTCAGCATCATGAAGATGAAGGCCTGCAGGGTGATGATCAGGATGTGGAACACAGCCCACGCCCAGTTCAGGGCTACGCCCAGGGCACTCAGCAGGAACATTCCGCTACCGAACATGACGGCGATCAGAATGAAGATCAGTTCGCCGGCATACATGTTGCCGAACAGACGCAGCGCCAGCGAAACCGGCTTGGCGATCAGGGTCACGAACTCGAGCAGGAAGTTCACCGGAATCAGCAGGATC
>NZ_KV800293.1:167646-231266 GCF_001810205.1 Pseudomonas sp. HMSC076A11
GAACGACGATGTTCTTGCTGCTGAAGGGGTGCAGGGTCAGTTCACCGAGGAAGCCGCCGATGCCCTTGACCTTGATGCTGTAAAAGACGATCAGGGCGAACACCGAGATCGACAGGCCGAGGGTGGCGTTCGGGTCGGTGGTGGCCACGGCGCGGAAGAACAGGTGCTCGTCGCCGGTGATCTTCGCGGCCAGCATCGGCAGGTAGTCCACCGGTACCAGGTCGATCAGGTTGAGCAGGAAGATCCAGACGAACACGGTCAGGGCCAGGGGCGCTATCAACGGGTTACGCCCGTGGAAGGTGTCCTTGACGCTGGTGTCGACGAACTCGACCATCACCTCGACGAAGTTCTGCAGTCCACCCGGCTGGCCGCTGGTGGCCTTCTTGGCCGCCAGGCGGAAGATGAACAGGAACACCACGCCGAGCAGTACCGACCAGCCCAGGGTGTCTACGTGGAATGCCCAGAAGCCCATTTCCTTGGCTTGCTCGGCGGTGTGGGCGAACCCCCAATCACCATTAGGCAGACGCCCGAAGGTCAGGTTCTGCAAGTGGTGCTGGATGTAACCCGAAGCGGTTTCTGCTGCCATGTTTGCCTCAATCGCTCTAAGGTCTTGTAAATGTTTTTCCCATCAGCAGGGGTGCGCACCAGCTGACCATCAGGGTCAGCAGATAGACACCGAACAGAGCCGGCGCCATCAGTGGCTTCACGCCTGCGAACGTCAGTGCGAAGAGCACCGCCGTCAGAATCAGTTTCCCGGCTTCGCCCGCATAGAAAGAGCGAACGATTTCCCGGGCAGCCCGCGCTCCGCTGAAACGGAACGCCTTGTAGGCGAAATAACAATTCGGCAACCAGGCGATCATCCCTCCCAGCAGTCCGGAATATCCGGCTACCGGTCCCCAAGAAATCCACAGGGAGATCGCAGCAACAAGCACTACTACCAGTTGGACGAGCAGCAATCTGAATGCCGGCAGGCGACTTGGCATGCGGGACTCCATCGCGCTCTCAGTCTTCTGGTGTCGGCACTGCCAAATCAACGACTTGGCATAAAAAGTGCCCACAAAATAGCGCGCAGAGTATAGGGGGGGAGTCCCCCCTGTTCAACTGGCTGGTAGTGATTTCCGACTACCCGCTACAACCCAAAGTGTGTCAACGGATGTGGGCGAGAACGCCCTGCAGTTCATCCAGGGAGCTGTAGCGGATGACCAACTGTCCCTTGCCCTTCTGACCATGCCGGATCTGCACCGAAGCACCCAGGCGCTCGGCCAGGCGCTGTTCCAGGCGGGCGATGTCCGGGTCGCTCTTGACCGGTCCCGCAGGCTTGCCAGGGGCATGCGTCCACTGCCGAACCAGGGCTTCGGTCTGACGTACGGTCAGCCCATGTGCGACAACATGTCGCGCCCCTTCCACCTGCCGTTCTGCCGGCAGACCGAGGAGCGCACGGGCATGGCCCATCTCCAGGTCGCCATGGGAAAGCAGGGTCTTGATCTCTTCCGGCAGGCCGATCAGGCGCAGCAGGTTGGTAATGGTCGCGCGCGACTTGCCGACCGCTTCCGCGACCTGCTGCTGGGTCAGCTGGAACTCCTGCTGCAAGCGCTGCAGGGCAGCGGCTTCCTCGATCGGGTTGAGGTCCTCGCGCTGGATGTTCTCGATCAGCGCCATGGCGATGGCCGCTTCGTCCGGCACGTCGCGCACCAGCGCCGGGATCTTTTCCAGTCCGGCCTGCTGGCTGGCCCGCCAGCGCCGCTCGCCGGCAATGATCTCGTAGCGGCCATTGGCGATCGGCCGCACCACGATGGGCTGCATCACGCCCTGGGCCTTGATCGACTGCGCCAGTTCCTCCAGCGCCTGAGGGTCCATGTCGCGACGCGGCTGGTACTTGCCGCGCTGCATCAGGTCGAGGGGGATCTGCTGCAACTCGCGGCGGTCGGCCTGTACGGCTTCCTCCTGCAGTTTGGCGGGACTCGAGCCGCCCAGCAGGGCATCGAGCCCGCGTCCCAGTCCACGTTTCTTGGCTGCCATGCGGGTTCCTTATGCGGTTGCGGCGCGGCCTTTGGCGCGCTGGCGGCGGACCAGCTCGCCGGCCAGCGCCAGGTAGGCGATGGCGCCGCGGGATTGCTTGTCGTAAACCAGCGCCGGCATGCCGAAGCTGGGGGCTTCGGCGAGGCGCACGTTACGCGGGATGACGGTGCTGTAGAGGGTGTCGCCGAAATGCTCCTGCAACTGCGCGGAGACATCGTTGGTCAGGCTGATGCGCGGATCGTACATGGTCCGCAACAGACCCTCGATCTTCAGCGTCGGGTTGAGCAACTGGCCGATGCGCTGGATGCTGTTCATCAGGTCGGTCAGCCCCTCCAGCGCGTAGTACTCGCACTGCATGGGGATGATCACGCCGTCGGCGGCGGTCAGCGCGTTGACGGTGAGCATCGACAGCGACGGCGGGCAGTCGATGAGGATGTAGTCGTAGTTCTCGCGGATCGGCGCCAGCGCGTTGCGCAGGCGATTTTCCTTCATGTCCATTTCCAGCAGCACCACTTCCGCGGCGGTCAGGTCGCGGTTGGCCGGCAGCAACTGGTAGCCGCCGTGTTCGGAGAACTGCATGGCCTCGGCGAGGTTGCACTCGCCGGTGAGCACGTCGTAGATGGAGTGCTCCAGGTTGTGCTTGTCGATGCCGCTGCCGGTGGTGGCGTTGCCCTGGGGATCCAGGTCCAGCAGGAGGACGCGGCGCTTGGTCGCCACGAGGGAGGCCGCGAGGTTGATACAGGTCGTGGTCTTGCCGACACCGCCTTTCTGGTTGGCGATCGCGAATACCTTAGCCATGGTTATCCCTGTTCCCCCTCATGCTGTGCGCCGCAGTATCAGCAGATGCCGCTGACCTTGGCAACCGGGTACCGCCAGCGCGTGCTCGGCTTCGACCCGGAAATCCTCCGGGAGTGCCGCCAGCTCTTCGTTCGGATGCACGCCCTTCATCGCCAGCCAGCGGGTTTCCTGGCCACCGAGGTGGCGGGTCCAGTTGGCGAAGTCCTCCAGGCTGCTGAAAGCGCGGGAAACGATGCCATCGAAGGGGCTCTCGGGACGGAAGGCTTCCACCCGGCTGTGCACGACTTCGAGGTTGGCCAGCTTCAGCTCGAGCTTCACCTGGGTCAGGAAGCGGGTCTTCTTGCCGTTGCTGTCGAGCAGGGTCAGGCGCTTTTCCGGGAACAGGATGGCCAGCGGCACGCCGGGCATGCCGCCGCCGCTGCCGACATCCAGCCAGTTATCCCCAGCCTCGGCATAAGGCACGATGCTCAGGCTGTCGAGCAGGTGGCGCGAAACCATCTCGTCCGGGTCGCGTACGGCGGTCAGGTTGTAGGCCTTGTTCCATTTGATCAGCAGGGCCAGGTAGGCCAGCAGCTGGCGTTGCTTGTCGGCGTCGAGGGCGACGCCTAGCTCGTCAGCACCGCGCGCGAGTTCGTCGGCGTGGTGTTGGGTTACCGCAGACATCAAGCGCTCTGCTCCAGTTGGCGGCCAGAGGCACGCTTCTTCAGGTGGATCAACAACAGCGAAATCGCAGCCGGCGTGACGCCGGGGATCCGCGAAGCCTGTCCGAGGGTTTCCGGACGGGCCTGGTTCAGCTTGTTCTGGATTTCCTTCGACAGGCCGGAAATCCCCAGGTAATCGATATCCACAGGCAGGCGGGTATCTTCGCTGGCGCGCAGCCGGGCGATTTCCTCCTGCTGGCGGTCGATGTAGCCGGCGTACTTGGTGCGAATCTCCACCTGCTCGGCCACCTGGGGGTTATCCACAGCATCGCCGGTGATCTCCACCAGGCCGGCGTAATCGATCTCGGGGCGGCTCAGCAGGTTGAGCAGGTTGTATTCATGGGTCAGCGGCGTACCGAAGCGCTCGGCGATGGCGTCGCCCTGCGGGGTATTCGGCCGCACCCAGGTGCTCTTCAGCCGCTGTTCCTCGCGTTCGATACCTTCGCGCTTGGCTTCGAAGGCAGCCCAGCGCCGATCGTCGACAAGGCCCAGCTCGCGTCCCTTCTCGGTGAGACGCAGGTCGGCGTTGTCCTCGCGGAGGATCAGGCGGTATTCCGCCCGCGAGGTGAACATGCGGTACGGCTCCTGGGTGCCGAGCGTGATCAGGTCGTCCACCAGCACGCCGATGTAGGCCTCGTCGCGGCGCGGGCACCAGCTGTCCTTGCCTTGCGAACGCAACGCAGCATTGGCGCCGGCCAGCAGGCCCTGGGCGCCAGCTTCCTCGTAGCCGGTGGTGCCGTTGATCTGGCCGGCGAAGAACAGGCCGCCGATGACCTTGGTCTCCAGGCTGTACCTGAGATCGCGGGGATCGAAGAAGTCGTACTCGATCGCATAGCCCGGCCGCACGATGTGGGCGTTTTCCATGCCACGGATGGAACGCACGATCTGCAGTTGCACGTCGAACGGCAGGGACGTGGAAATGCCGTTGGGATACAGCTCGTGGGTCGTCAGGCCTTCCGGCTCGAGGAAGACCTGGTGGCTTTCCTTATCGGCGAAGCGATGGATCTTGTCTTCGATCGATGGGCAGTAGCGCGGGCCGATGCCTTCGATCACACCGGAATACATCGGCGAACGATCGAGATTAGCGGCGATGATCTCGTGGGTCCGGGCGTTGGTATGGGTGATCCAGCAACTGACCTGCTCGGGATGCTGTTCCTTCGAACCGAGGAAGGACATCACCGGGATCGGCGTGTCGCCCGGCTGCTCGGTCATCACCGAGAAGTCCACGCTGCGCCCGTCGATCCGCGGCGGCGTACCGGTCTTCAGCCGGCCGACCCGCAGCGGCAATTCACGCAGACGACGCGCCAGTGCGATGGACGGCGGGTCGCCGGCGCGTCCGCCTGAGTAGTTCTCCAGGCCGATGTGGATAAGTCCGCCGAGGAAGGTGCCGGTAGTCAGGACCACGTTGTCGGCATGGAAGCGCAGTCCCATCTGGGTCACTACGCCGCGGACCTGATCCTGCTCGACGATCAGGTCGTCGCAGGCCTGCTGGAATATCCACAGGTTCGGCTGGTTTTCCAGTGTATGGCGGATAGCGGCCTTATAGAGCACGCGATCGGCTTGTGCACGAGTGGCGCGCACTGCCGGCCCCTTGCGGCTGTTAAGGATGCGGAACTGGATACCGCCCTTGTCGGTGGCTTCGGCCATGGCGCCGCCAAGGGCGTCGATTTCCTTGACCAGATGGCTCTTGCCGATGCCGCCGATGGCGGGGTTGCAGCTCATCTGCCCCAGGGTTTCCACATTGTGGGTCAACAGCAGGGTTTTCACACCCATGCGCGCAGCCGCGAGTGCGGCTTCGGTGCCTGCATGGCCACCGCCGATCACGATTACGTCAAAACGGGTAGGGAAATCCACCACGCACCTCGGCCTGTTCAGAAGCAGGAATTCAGGAAAGCCGGACAGTATAAGGATTTAGCGAACCTGAATGAAGACTCCTGGACAAAAAATAGCCAATCCAGATCGAGGGAGCAAAACGGCTCGGCGGGCTTACAAAAAATAAAAGGAAAGGAATGTTTATATCTTTTTAGAACTTGTGTTTATTACTTAGCAGCGGCTTTTCTGTTGATAAGTACGTCGAGCCCAGTAAAGACATAGCCTGTAGCGAATGATAAGGCTGTCCCAAACCCTATCTGGGCCCTGTTGATAAGCGTTTTTTAGCTGTGGATGGAATGGCTCGTTATCAACATGTGGAGTTATGCACAGAGCTTCGGCGGGTTTATCTACCCTCCTGTCCCTGGGGTTTTCCACAGGTTTCAGGCGAGCGTATCCGGGCCGCGGCAGGACCGCAGCCAGGTAGGAAGAAGGAGATGGCAAGGCGTGGGAAAGGCTCAGTCGTTGCCGCTTTCCAGCGTATCGATGGATGACGACAGGCGCTCGAAGCGGCGCTTGGCGGAGACCTGGAAATCCCGCTCGGAGCCCTCGTTAGCGGGTTTGCGCAGCAGTAGCCGAGCACTGAGCCCGCTAGTGCGGTCGTAACTGCCGAACCAGTCGATCATCTGTCCGACCTGGCATTCGCCGCCGAGCCACACCGCCAGGTTGGCTACGATCTCCATGCTGTAGTGTCCGAGTGCTCGCCGTGGGACGCCTTAGGAGCCGAAGGCGAGGGCCCCGCCTGGCCGGTATCGACGGAGTCCAGGGTCTGCAACAGCTCTTTTCGCAGAATCTCTTCCAGGCTTGTGGATAAACCGCTTACCGGGTTGACTTGCGTGCACGGAACGTCCCGGCGCGTGGCGATAGCGCCAGGCGAGACAACGGGATAGATACGCCGTTCGAGAGGGGCGAGCAGATAGAGATTGACCACAGCGCAGCGCCTTCGCGGACGCCGGATCGGAGCGCGGTGCCTGTGCATAAACCTCTCCCAGGTGGATATCCATCCCATGCAGACCGACATCGGCGCAGATGGTTTTCTCGGGGACGAAGCGGCGCGCCGGCAATCCATGCCTGCGTGGTTGAGTGCCGGCGGCAAGGGGCACAGTGAAAGGAAAGTACGCAGAACCGGAGCGAACCTTGCCCTGGTTATCCACAACTCGGCGTGGGCCGAGCCCCATTACTTGCCGATGCAGAAACTCGAGAAGATGCGACCCAGCAGGTCGTCGGGGGTGAATGCGCCGGTGATTTCGCCCAGGTGCTGCTGGGCCTGGCGCAGATCCTCGGCCAGCAGTTCGCCGGCGCCATTGTGGATAAGTTGGCTGTGGCCATGCTCCAGCGCCTGCCCTGCCAGGCGTAGCGCTTCCAAGTGGCGCCGGCGGGCGCTGAAACCGCTTTCCGCGGTCTGTTCGAAGCCCATGCAGGCCTTCAGGTGTTCGCGCAGCAGCTCCAGGCCGGCGCCGGTGCGCGCCGAGAGGGTGATGGTGACGTGGCCGTCCGCGCTTTCCTCGAGGCCAATGGACTCTGTGGACAAATCCGCCTTGTTGCGGATCAGGGTGACCTTGCCCGGTTCCGGTCGCTGGTCGAGAAACTCCGGCCATAGGGAAAACGGGTCCGCTGCTTCCGGGGCGGTGGCGTCCACCACCAGCAGCACGCGATCGGCTTCGCCGATGGCTTTCAGCGCACGTTCCACGCCGATCTTTTCCACATGGTCCTCGGTATCCCGCAGGCCTGCGGTGTCCACCACATGCAGGGGCATGCCATCGATGTGGATATGTTCGCGCAGTACATCGCGGGTGGTGCCGGCTATGTCCGTGACGATGGCCGCCTCGCGACCGGCCAGGGCATTCAGCAGGCTGGACTTGCCGGCATTCGGTCGTCCGGCGATGACCACGGTCATGCCGTCGCGCAGCAGGGCGCCTTGGGAAGCTTCGCGCTGCACTGTGGATAATTCTGTGCGTACTTTTTCCAGAAGCCCCAGTACATGGCCATCGGCGAGGAAGTCGATTTCTTCCTCGGGGAAGTCGATGGCGGCTTCGACATAGATGCGCAGGGAAATCAGTTGCTCGGTCAATGCATGTACCCGGCGTGAGAATTCGCCCTGCAGGGAACGCAATGCATTGCGCGCGGCCTGCTCCGAGCTGGCCTCGATCAGATCGGCGATGGCTTCGGCCTGGGCCAGGTCGAGCTTGTCGTTGAGGAACGCGCGCTCGCTGAACTCGCCCGGTCGCGCCTGGCGGGCGCCCAGTTCCAGACAACGCTGCACCAGCAGGTCGAGTACCACGGGGCCGCCGTGCCCCTGCAGTTCGAGTACGTCTTCGCCGGTGAACGAGTTCGGGCCTGGGAAATACAGTGACAGGCCTTCGTCGATCACCTGCCCACCGGCATCGAGGAACGGTCCGTAATGCGCATGCCGGGCTTTCAGCTGGCGTCCGCTCACGGCCACGGCCATCTGTCCGGCGAGAGGTCCGGAGACGCGGACGATTCCCACGCCGCCGCGGCCCTGGGCGGTAGCGATCGCGACGATGGTTTCGGTGGCGGCTTGCATGTGGATATCTCCGGATAGCAAGACGCCCCTCGAGGGGGCGTCTTGTTGTGGACAGTTTTCGCGATAGACGTCAGGCGGTCTTCGCGGCTGCCTCGATCTTGCGGGTAATGTACCACTGCTGTGCGATCGACAGGCAGTTGTTGACTACCCAGTACAGCACCAGACCGGCTGGGAACCAGAGGAAGAAGAAGGTGAAGATGATCGGCATCAGTTTCATCACCTTGGCCTGCATCGGGTCCGGCGGGGTCGGGTTGAGCATCTGCTGGATCAGCATGGTGCCGCCCATGACGATCGGCAGGATGAAGAACGGATCCTTCACCGACAGGTCGGTGATCCAGCCGAGCCACGGCGCCTGGCGCATTTCCACGCTTTCCAGGAGTACCCAGTAGAGGGAGAGGAAGACCGGCATCTGGACCAGGATCGGCAGGCAGCCGCCCAGCGGATTGATCTTCTCCTTCTTGTACAGCTCCATCATCGCCTGGGACATCTTCTGCCGATCGTCGCCGTGCTGTTCCTTGATCGCCTGCATCTTCGGCGACACCGCGCGCATGCGCGCCATCGAACGGTAGCTGGCGGCGGACAACGGGAAGAAGGCCAGCTTGATCAGGACGGTCAGGGCGATGATCGACCAGCCCCAGTTGCCGATCAGGCTGTGGATATGTTGCAGCAGCCAGAAGATCGGCTGGGCGATGAACCAAAGGAAACCGTAGTCGACGGTCAGTTCCAGGCCCGGGGAGAGTTCCTTCAGGTGCTTCTGGAGTTTCGGGCCGGCATACAGGGTCAGGTCGGTTTCCACCTTGCTACCCGCCGGAACGCTCAGGGTCGGGCCGGTGAAACCGACGATGTAGTTGCCCTGGCCGTCCTTGCGGGTCATGACCTGGTGCTGCTCGCCCTTGGTCGGAACCCAGGCGGTCACGAAGTAGTGTTGCAGCCAGGCGACCCAGCCACCCTGCACGGACTCCTTGAACTGTTCCTTGTCCATGTCCTTGGTGGAGATCTTCTTGTACGGCGAATCCGGGGTCCAGACCGCGGCGCCAAGGTAGGTGGACACCCCGGTGGCGGTGGTCGAGGACGGGTCGGCGCTGCCGTCGCGCTTGAGCTGGGCGAACAGGTTGCCGCTCCAGGTCTTGCCGCTCTGGTTGTCGATCAGGTAGCTGACGCCGACCTGATAGGCGTTTTCATTGATGCACTCGATCTTCTTCTGGGCCTTTTCCTTGTCCGAGCAATCGGCTTTCAGGCCACGGTGGAAGGTGAAGCGCTTGATGTAGTTGACACCGTCGTGGCTGAAGCTCAGGTCCACGACCAGTTCGTTCTGGCCGTCGGCCAACTGGTAGCTGCTCTGCGCACTGTGGAACAGCGGGCGGCCGGCGCTGCTGGCGTCCGGGCCGTCGGCACCGGTGAGGCCGCTCTGCGCCAGGTAGGTACGTTCGCGACCGTTGTCGAACAGCGGGAACGGCACGTCCGGACGGTCCAGGCGGCGCGGATACTGCAACAGGCCGAGCTGGACGATATCGCCGCCACGGGGATCGATGGCCAGGTCGAGGACGTCGGTCTTCACCTGGATCAGCTTGTCGCTGACCGCAACCGGCTTGTCGGCGGCTTCGCTGCCGGCCGCGCTGCTCTGGGCAGTGGGAACGTCACTGCTGGTGCCCGAGGCGGACGGAGTGTCCGGCAGGCCTTGCGTGGTGTTCATCGAAGCGCTGGCGGCGGGCAGCTCAGGCTGACCGTAATCCTTGTTCCACTGGAGAACCAGCAGGTAGGACACGACTGCAAGGGCGACGATGAGAATCGAGCGTTGAATGTCCATGGTTACTCGGCCATCGAGAAAGGGCGGTGCTTGAAGGAAACTGACAGTAGCAGATCGCGGCTACGGGATTGCCAGTGATGGAGCCGAGTGGAGGAAACCGCACTCGGGCGACCATTGCGTCGCGGGCCATGCTGCGCGATAGCCTCGTACGCTAGGGAAGTACAACTTGGCTGGGAACGACGGTGCCGGGTCATCGAAGGGGGGATGACACTACAGGGATCGGGATGCGCGGGCATCGACCTATGCATGAGTACCGTCGGCCACGCCAGGGGCGTCAGCAGGGCTTTCCGTGCGAGGTCGATTGCGCAACAGGCGTTTCCAGAGCTTGCCGAACTGCTGGTGCAGCTCCGGATTTTCCAGTTCGCCCAGGCCTTTGCGCGCGATCACCACGATATCCCAGCCAGCCAGGGTTTCCTGGTTATGGCGGAACGATTCGCGGATCAGGCGTTTGAGGCGATTGCGCTGGACGGCGAGCTTGACGTTCTTCTTGCCGATCACCAGGCCCAGGCGGGGGTGATCGAGACCGTTCTCGCGCGCCAGCAGCAGGACGTGCTTGCCGGGGACCTTGCCGGTCGGAGAGTCGAAGACTGCGCTGAATTGCCGGGCTGTCAGTAGACGCTTGTCCCGGTCGAAGTCCCGACTCACCACCCGTACCGGATAAATCAGACGGTCAGACGCTTACGGCCTTTGGCGCGACGACGCGACAGAACCTGACGGCCGTTCTTGGTGGCCATACGGGCGCGGAAACCGTGGACGCGAGCGCGCTTGAGGGTGCTGGGTTGGAAAGTACGTTTCATGATTCGGTACCTGGGTTGACGACTTGAGGTCGCAGTGACCCCGTTTAAAGAGACCGGCGATTCTAGTGAAATCGAACGGGCAGGTCAATTTCCAACCAGCGATGACGTAATAGATAGATACAAGGAAGTCATTTTTCTTTTAAAGGATAGAAACGGTTAATGCTCTTGGGACGGCGCTTTTCTGTGCATAACTCGATGAAGCCCAGCAATTGCGTGTTTCTCCGGCAGGCAAAAGGTTGTCGAGAACCGGTGTCGAGGCTGTTTCCTTCCTGAGCGAAGCCTGGGGATGAACGAGATGGTTATCCACAGCGGTTTTTTCCACACGGCTGTGCGCAGGGATGTACCCCCTTCAAAGCAAGGGTTATCCACAAAGTCCAGGACGACCGTCCGTCGGCCTGCCTGCTTTTATTAAGGTCTTGATTTGCTTGGGGCCTCAGCGCATCGGCATGTGGATAAGTCCGGCCCGTCCGGCTACAATAGGCGCTTATTTCGTTGTGCCGCCTTTCCAATCTTTGGGGGATATCCGTGTCCGTGGAACTTTGGCAGCAGTGCGTGGATCTTCTCCGCGATGAGCTGCCGTCCCAACAATTCAACACCTGGATCCGTCCCTTGCAGGTCGAAGCCGAAGGCGACGAATTGCGTGTGTATGCACCCAACCGTTTCGTCCTCGATTGGGTGAACGAGAAATACCTCGGTCGGCTTCTGGAACTGCTCGGTGAACGCGGCGAGGGTCAGTTGCCCGCCCTTTCCTTATTAATAGGCAGCAAGCGTAGCCGTACGCCGCGCGCCGCCATCGTCCCATCGCAGACCCACGTGGCTCCCCCGCCTCCGGTTGCTCCGCCGCCGGCGCCAGTGCAGCCGGTATCGGCCGCGCCCGTGGTGGTGCCACGTGAAGAGCTGCCGCCAGTGACGACGGCTCCCAGCGTGTCGAGCGACCCCTACGAGCCGGAAGAGCCCAGCATCGATCCGCTGGCCGCCGCTATGCCGGCCGGAGCCGCACCTGCGGTACGCACCGAGCGCAACGTCCAGGTCGAAGGCGCGCTGAAGCACACCAGCTATCTCAACCGTACCTTCACCTTCGAGAACTTCGTCGAGGGCAAGTCCAACCAGTTGGCCCGCGCCGCCGCCTGGCAGGTGGCGGACAACCTCAAGCACGGCTACAACCCGCTGTTCCTCTACGGTGGCGTCGGCCTGGGCAAGACCCACCTGATGCATGCGGTGGGCAACCACCTGCTGAAGAAGAACCCGAACGCCAAGGTGGTTTACCTGCATTCGGAACGTTTCGTCGCGGACATGGTGAAGGCCTTGCAGCTCAACGCCATCAACGAATTCAAGCGCTTCTACCGCTCGGTGGACGCACTGTTGATCGACGACATCCAGTTCTTCGCCCGTAAGGAGCGCTCCCAGGAGGAGTTCTTCCACACCTTCAACGCCCTTCTCGAAGGCGGCCAGCAGGTGATCCTCACCAGCGACCGCTATCCGAAGGAAATCGAAGGCCTGGAAGAGCGGCTGAAGTCCCGCTTCGGCTGGGGCCTGACGGTGGCCGTCGAGCCGCCGGAACTGGAAACCCGGGTGGCGATCCTGATGAAGAAGGCCGAGCAGGCGAAGATCGAGCTGCCGCACGACGCGGCCTTCTTCATCGCCCAGCGCATCCGTTCCAACGTGCGTGAACTGGAAGGTGCGCTGAAGCGGGTGATCGCCCACTCGCACTTCATGGGCCGGCCGATCACCATCGAGCTGATTCGCGAGTCGCTGAAGGACTTGTTGGCCCTTCAGGACAAGCTGGTCAGCATCGACAACATCCAGCGCACCGTCGCCGAGTACTACAAGATCAAGATATCCGATCTGTTGTCCAAGCGGCGTTCGCGTTCGGTGGCGCGCCCGCGCCAGGTGGCCATGGCGCTCTCCAAGGAGCTGACCAACCACAGCCTACCGGAGATCGGCGTGGCCTTCGGCGGTCGGGATCACACCACGGTGTTGCACGCCTGTCGTAAGATCGCTCAACTTAGGGAATCCGACGCGGATATCCGCGAGGACTACAAGAACCTGCTGCGTACCCTGACAACCTGACGCAGCCCACGAGGCAAGGGACTAGACCATGCATTTCACCATTCAACGCGAAGCCCTGTTGAAACCGCTGCAACTGGTCGCCGGCGTCGTGGAACGCCGCCAGACATTGCCGGTTCTCTCCAACGTCCTGCTGGTGGTCGAAGGCCAGCAACTGTCGCTGACCGGCACCGACCTCGAGGTCGAACTGGTTGGTCGCGTGGTACTGGAAGATGCCGCCGAACCCGGCGAGATCACCGTACCGGCGCGCAAGCTGATGGACATCTGCAAGAGCCTGCCGAACGACGTGCTGATCGACATCCGTGTCGAAGAGCAGAAACTCCTGGTGAAGGCCGGGCGTAGCCGCTTCACCCTGTCCACCCTGCCGGCCAACGACTTCCCCACCGTAGAGGAAGGTCCCGGCTCGCTGAACTTCAGCATTGCCCAGAGCAAGCTGCGTCGCCTGATCGACCGCACCAGCTTCGCCATGGCCCAGCAGGACGTGCGTTACTACCTCAACGGCATGCTGCTGGAAGTGAACGGCGGCACCCTGCGCTCCGTCGCCACCGACGGCCACCGACTGGCCATGTGCTCGCTGGATGCGCAGATCCCGTCGCAGGACCGCCACCAGGTGATCGTGCCGCGCAAAGGCATCCTCGAACTGGCTCGTCTGCTCACCGAGCAGGACGGCGAAGTCGGTATCGTCCTGGGCCAGCACCATATCCGTGCCACCACTGGCGAATTCACCTTCACTTCGAAGCTGGTGGACGGCAAGTTCCCGGACTACGAACGCGTACTGCCGCGCGGTGGCGACAAGCTGGTGGTCGGTGACCGCCAGCAACTGCGCGAAGCCTTCAGCCGCACCGCGATCCTCTCCAACGAGAAGTACCGCGGCATTCGCCTGCAGCTTTCCAACGGTTTGCTGAAAATCCAGGCGAACAACCCGGAGCAGGAAGAGGCCGAGGAAGAAGTGCAGGTCGAGTACAACGGCGGCAACCTGGAGATCGGCTTCAACGTCAGTTACCTGCTCGACGTGCTGGGTGTGATCGGTACCGAGCAGGTCCGCTTCATCCTTTCCGATTCCAACAGCAGCGCCCTGGTCCACGAGGCCGACAATGACGATTCTGCCTATGTCGTCATGCCGATGCGCCTCTAATCACACTGAATGTCCCTGACCCGCGTTTCGGTCACCGCGGTGCGCAACCTGCACCCGGTGACCCTCTCCCCCTCCCCCCGCATCAACATCCTCTACGGCGATAATGGCAGCGGCAAGACCAGCGTGCTCGAAGCCATCCACCTGCTGGGCCTGGCGCGTTCATTCCGCAGTGCGCGCTTGCAGCCGGTGATCCAGTACGAGGAAGCGGCCTGCACCGTATTCGGCCAGGTGATGTTGGCCAACGGCATCGCCAGCAACCTGGGGATTTCCCGTGAACGCCAGGGCGAGTTCACCATTCGCATCGATGGGCAGAACGCCCGAAGTGCGGCTCAATTAGCGGAAACACTTCCACTGCAACTGATCAACCCGGACAGCTTTCGGTTGCTCGAGGGAGCGCCGAAGATCCGCCGACAGTTCCTCGATTGGGGAGTGTTCCACGTGGAACCTCGGTTTCTGCCCGTCTGGCAGCGCCTGCAGAAGGCGCTGCGCCAGCGGAACTCCTGGCTCCGGCATGGTAAACTGGACCCCGCGTCGCAAGCGGCCTGGGACCGGGAATTGAGCCTGGCCAGCGATGAGATCGATGCCTACCGCAGAAGCTATATCCAGGCGTTGAAACCGGTATTCGAGGAAACCCTCGCCGAATTGGTTTCACTGGATGACCTGACCCTTAGCTACTACCGAGGCTGGGACAAGGACCGGGACCTCCTGGAGGTCCTGGCTTCCAGCCTGTTACGCGACCAGCAGATGGGCCACACCCAGGCGGGACCGCAGCGTGCGGATCTTCGCATACGGTTGGCAGGTCATAACGCCGCGGAGATTCTCTCGCGCGGTCAGCAGAAGCTGGTGGTATGCGCCCTGCGCATCGCCCAAGGCCATCTGATCAATCGCGCCAAGCGCGGACAGTGCGTCTACCTGGTGGACGACCTGCCCTCGGAACTGGATGAGCAGCATCGAATGGCTCTTTGCCGCTTGCTTGAAGATTTGGGTTGCCAGGTATTCATCACCTGCGTGGACCCGCAACTATTGAAAGACGGCTGGCGCACGGATACGCCGGTATCCATGTTCCACGTGGAACATGGAAAAGTCTCTCAGACCACGACCATCGGGAGTGAAGCATGAGCGAGAACAACACGTACGACTCTTCCAGCATCAAGGTGCTGAAGGGGCTGGATGCCGTACGCAAGCGCCCCGGCATGTACATCGGCGACACTGACGATGGCACCGGTCTGCACCACATGGTGTTCGAGGTGGTGGATAACTCCATCGACGAAGCGCTGGCCGGTTACTGCAGCGAAATCAGCATCACCATCCATACGGATGAGTCGATCACTGTCCGCGACAATGGACGCGGTATTCCGGTGGATATCCACAAGGAAGAAGGGGTTTCTGCGGCGGAAGTGATCATGACCGTCCTCCACGCCGGCGGCAAGTTCGACGACAACACCTACAAGGTGTCCGGCGGCTTGCACGGTGTGGGCGTCTCGGTGGTGAACGCGCTGTCCCATGAACTACGCCTGACCATCCGTCGCCACAACAAGGTCTGGGAACAGGTCTACCACCACGGCGTTCCGCAGTTCCCACTGCGCGAAGTGGGCGAGACCGATGGCTCCGGCACCGAAGTTCACTTCAAGCCGTCCCCGGAGACCTTCAGCAACATCCACTTCAGTTGGGACATCCTGGCCAAGCGCATCCGCGAGCTGTCCTTCCTCAACTCCGGCGTTGGCATCCTGCTGCGCGACGAGCGTACCGGCAAGGAGGAGCTGTTCAAGTACGAAGGCGGTCTGAAGGCCTTCGTCGAGTACCTGAACACCAACAAGACCGCGGTGAACGAGGTATTCCACTTCAACGTCCAGCGTGAAGAGGACGGCGTGGGTGTGGAAGTCGCCTTGCAGTGGAACGACAGCTTCAACGAGAACCTGCTCTGCTTCACCAACAACATCCCGCAGCGTGACGGCGGCACCCACCTGGCCGGTTTCCGTTCGGCGCTGACGCGTAACCTGAACAACTACATCGAGGCCGAAGGCCTGGCGAAGAAGTTCAAGATCGCCACCACCGGCGACGATGCCCGCGAAGGCCTCACCGCGATCATCTCGGTGAAGGTACCGGACCCGAAGTTCAGCTCGCAGACCAAGGACAAGCTGGTCTCCTCCGAGGTGAAGACTGCGGTGGAACAGGAGATGGGCAAGTACTTCGCCGACTTCCTGCTGGAGAATCCCAACGAAGCCAAGGCCGTGGTCGGCAAGATGATCGACGCCGCCCGTGCCCGCGAGGCCGCGCGCAAGGCGCGCGAGATGACCCGCCGCAAGGGCGCGCTGGACATCGCCGGCCTGCCCGGCAAACTGGCCGATTGCCAGGAAAAGGACCCGGCGCTCTCCGAACTGTACATCGTGGAGGGTGACTCCGCGGGCGGTTCCGCCAAGCAGGGCCGCAATCGCCGGACCCAGGCGATCCTGCCGCTCAAGGGCAAGATCCTCAACGTCGAGAAGGCACGCTTCGACAAGATGCTCTCCTTCCAGGAGGTCGGTACGCTGATCACCGCCCTGGGCTGTGGCATCGGCCGCGAGGAATACAACATCGACAAGCTGCGCTACCACAACATCATCATCATGACCGATGCTGACGTCGACGGTTCGCACATCCGCACCCTGCTGTTGACCTTCTTCTTCCGCCAGATGCCCGAGCTGATCGAGCGTGGCTACATCTACATCGCCCAGCCCCCGTTGTACAAGGTCAAGCGCGGCAAGCAGGAGCAGTACATCAAGGACGACCAGGCCATGGAAGAGTACATGACCCAGTCGGCCCTGGAAGACGCCAGCCTGCACGTCAACGAGCACGCTCCGGGCCTGTCCGGGGCGGCGCTGGAGAAACTGGTCAACGAGTATCGCGGGGTGATCGCCACCCTCAAGCGCCTGTCGCGCCTGTACCCCCAGGAGCTGACCGAGCACTTCATCTACCTGCCTACCGTGTCGGTGGACGACCTGGCTAACGAGTCGGCCATGCAGGGCTGGTTGGAGAAGTTCCAGGCGCGCCTGACCGCCGCCGAGAAGTCCGGCCTGACCTACAAGGCCAGCCTGCGCGAAGACCGCGAGCGCCACCTGTGGCTGCCCGAGGTGGAACTGGTGGCCCACGGCCTGTCCAGCTACGTCACCTTCAACCGTGACTTCTTCGCCAGCAATGACTACCGCTCGGTGTCGCTGCTCGGCGACCAGCTGAACAGCCTGCTGGAAGACGGCGCCTACGTGCAGAAGGGTGAGCGCAAGCGCCCGATCAGCGCCTTCAAGGACGGCCTGGACTGGCTGATGGCCGAAGGTACCAAGCGCCACAGCATCCAGCGATACAAGGGGCTGGGCGAGATGAACCCTGAGCAGCTGTGGGAAACCACCATGGATCCGAACGTCCGGCGCATGCTCAAGGTGACCATCGAGGACGCCATCGCCGCCGACCAGATCTTCAACACCCTGATGGGCGATGCCGTGGAGCCGCGCCGCGACTTCATCGAAAGCAACGCGCTGGCGGTATCGAACCTGGACGTGTGACGGGTCGGCAGACCGACCCTCATGGAAACCCCGGCCTGGCGCCGGGGTTTTCTTTTTGCGCCAGGTAGCCTGGATATGTGCCGTGCCAAGGTGTGGCCGAGCCCCGGTTGCTCGCCAGCATTGGCACCCTGGACCCAGGCCTCCTGGCGGCGTGGCACCGCTTCTGTGGGCAGCGGTCGCCGGTCGGTTCGGTCGATCGTTTCCAGCCGGCCTTGCTTTGCGCCTCGCGTGAAAACAAGAAGCCCCGCTATGGCGGGGCTTCTTTTATCGAATCGGCGCACAGTGCGCCTTGCAGGGGGCTTTGCGGCCCTTCACGAGACCACCGACGGCTCCGGATGGCTGACCCGCTGCTGGATGGGGCTGATCTCGGCCATGGTCTCGCTGACCCAGGCTTCGGCGCGCTGGTTTAGCTCGGCGATGGCGCGCGGGCCTTCGCCTTCGGCGTGCATCGCCGGGCCGATCACCACCTGGATGGTGCCCGGGTACTTGGCCCAGCCGGCCTTGGGCCAATACTGCCCGGCGTTGTGGGCGATCGGCAGTACCGGTAGCCCGGCGTTGACCGCCAGGGCGGTGCCGCCGCGGGAGAACTTGCCCATCTGCCCCACCGGAATACGCGTGCCTTCCGGGAAGATCAGCACCCAGGCGCCTTTCTTCAGGCACTCGTCGCCCTGCTTGGCCAGTTGCTTGAGGGCCAGCTTCGGCTGGCTGCGGTCGATGGCGATGGGCTTGAGCAGGGCCAGGGCCCAGCCGAAGAACGGCACGTAGAGCAGCTCGCGCTTTAGTACCTGGCTGAGTGGCTCGAAGAAGCCGGAGAGGAAGAAGGTTTCCCAGGTGCTCTGGTGCTTGGAGAGGATCACGCAGGGCTTTTCCGGGATGTTCTCCAGTCCGCGCACCTCGTAGCGGATGCCGGCGACCACGCGGGTCAGCCAGATCGCGAAGCGGCACCAGTTCTGTACCACGAAGCGGTAGCGGGCGCGGAACGGCAGGATCGGCGCGATGAAGAAGCTGAGGGTGCCCCAGACGAACGCGCTGGCGGACAGCAGCAGGTAAAAGAGGACGGTTCTGATGGCCTGCACTGTCGACATGTATTCTGACCTTACTGAAGTAATGCGCTGGCGACTGCCGCCAGATCGTCGAATATCAGGGTGCCCTCTGGCAAGGGCTTGCCCAGCGTACGTACACCTTTTCCGGTCTTTACCAACACCGGCTGACAATCGACGGCCCGCGCCGCCTCCAGGTCACCGATGCTGTCGCCGACGAACCAGATACCCGACAGATCGACCCCGTAGTACTCGCCGATCTGCCGCAGCATACCCGGCTTCGGCTTGCGGCATTCGCAGCCGTCGTCCGGTCCATGCGGACAATAGACGATGAGGCCGACCTCGCCGCCCTGCTCCGCGACCAGTTCGCGCAAGCGCGCATGCATGGCCTCGAGCACCGCCAGGTCGTAATAGCCACGGGCGATGCCGGACTGGTTGGTAGCCACCGCGACGGTCCAGCCGGCCTTGCTCAGGCGGGCGATGGCCTCGATCGAGCTGGGGATGGGGATCCACTCGTCGAGGGTCTTGATGTAATCGTCGGAGTCGAGGTTGATGACTCCATCGCGGTCGAGAATCAGCAGGGAACGGGACATCGATGCGCAGTTGGCCATGAACGGAAAGGATCGATTCTACCTCAGCCAGCCGGAGCATCGCGGATGGATCGACGAGCCCCTACGCTGGACAATCTGTACTAGATTCAATAATGGCAATGGAATGGCAATCCCAGGCCAGGGAGTCATTTGGCACGCAGCAGTGGGTGTCTCGGAGTACGTGCGAACCCCTTGGCGGGTGGATCACCGGAGTAATGCAGTAAGCGCCTATCGCATGCCAGCACGGCCGACCGGCCGTGTTTCCACCACAGGTGGAGCGGGCATGACGACGGGGAGTTCCGGGGCGTCTGCCCGTTCCCAAGGACGGTAACCGTGAAACGCCTGAAAAAGACACTGCACCTTTCAAGCTTGTCCCTCGCTTCCCTGGCTCTTTCTTCCGCCGCCCTGGCGGCCGCTCCGGTCATGCTCGACCAGGGCAAGGAATGGACCGAAAGCCACCGCCAGGACTTCTACAGCCGCGACCAGGGCTCGCAGGTGATGCCCCTGCCCTGGCTCAAGGCGTTGCGACAGCCGGATGGAACGCCTTTCCTCGCCGACAGCCTGGCCCGCTACGGCTATTTGCCCAACCCCAAGGCGCCCGCGGAAGGCCTGCCGGTGGGCTTCACCGTAGCCGGCACGGGCGCCCGGCAGATGGTCGGCATGACCTGTTCGGCCTGCCATACCCGGCAGATCGAGGTGAAGGGCACTGCCTATCGGATCGACGGCGGTCCGGCGATCGTCGACTTCCAGGCATTCCTCGCCGACCTCGATCGGGCCGTGGGACCGCTGACCAGCGATGACGCCGCCTTCGACGCCTTCGCCAAGCAGATCCTCGGGGCCAATCCGCCTCCCGGTGCGCGCGACGCTCTGCTCGCGGCGGTGAAGGAATGGTACGAGCCCTATCACACGCTGATCGAGCGCGCGCTGCCCAAGGACACCTGGGGACCGGCGCGGCTGGACGCGGTATCGATGATCTTCAACCGCCTTACCGGGCTGGATATCGGCACCGCGCCGCCCTACCTGATTCCCGACAACATCAAGGCGGCGGATGCGCCGGTGCGCTATCCGTTCCTGTGGAACGCGGCGCGGCAGAACAAGACCCAGTGGCCCGGCTTCGCCGCCAACGGCAACGACCTGCTCGGCCTGGCGCGCAATGTCGGCGAGGTCTACGGGGTGTTCGCCACCTTCCACCCGCAGAAGAGCAAGTTCCACCTGCTGGGCATGGACTACCTGAAGATCAACTCGGCCAACTTCCACGGGCTGGGCAAGCTGGAAGACCTGATCAAGAAGATCGGCCCGCCGAAGTGGCCCTGGGCGGTGGACAAGCACCTGGCCAGGAAAGGCGCGCTGATCTTCGCCCGCAAGACCGACGAAGGTGGCTGCGTGGAGTGCCACGGCATCCGGATCAAGGACCTGGTGCTTTGGGACACTCCGCTGAGGGACGTCGGCAGCGACAGCCGCCAGCACGCCATCCTCGATGGCCAGGTGCAGACCGGCGTGATGGAGGGCGCGCGGATGCCGTTCGGCCAGCCGCTGAAGGCGACCGACGGAGCCTTCGATGTACTCGCCGTAGCGGTGGCCGGTTCGATCCTGCAGCACTTCGTGCCGATCCTCGGTGAGAAGCACGATGCCAAGGCGGCGGCGGTCAAGCCGGAAAGCGTGATGACCGACGAAACCCGGCAACTGCTGACCGCCTTCCAGAAGCCGGTGCGTACCCAGGCCGACCCCTACCCCTACGAGTCGCGGGTCCTGCAGGGGATCTGGGCGGCGGCGCCGTACCTGCACAACGGCTCGGTGCCGACCCTGGAAGAGTTGCTGAAGCCGGCCGCGGAGCGGGTGGAATCCTTCCCGGTGGGCTCGGCCTACGACGTGGACAAGGTCGGCCTCGCCGCCCAGCAGACCCAATTCGGCAGCTATGTGCTGAAGACCACCGGCTGCGAGCAGCGTGATTCCGGCAACAGCCGCTGCGGCCATGAGTACGGCACCAGCCTGTCGGCCGAGGAGAAGCGCGCGCTGCTGGAGTATCTGAAGGTCCTGTAGTGAAAAAGGCCCGGTGTCGCGAGGACGCCGGGCCTTTTCTTCGAGGCGGGACTGGCTCAGCCGAGCAGCGAGATGTCCGCCACCCCGAGGAACGACCCGCGCAGCTTGGCCAGCAGCGCATAGCGGTTGGCGCGCACCGCCGCGTCGTCGACATTGACCATCACATCGGCGAAGAACGTATCCACCGGCTCGCGCAAGGCCGCCAGGCGGGCCAGCGCGGCGCGATAGTCGCGTGCCGCTGCCAGCGGCGCGACTTCGCTTTCGGCGTTCGCCACGGCGCTGCCCAGGGCCTTCTCGGCGGCTTCCACCAGCAGGCTGGCATCCACGTTCGGCGGAACCTCGTCCTCGGACTTGGCGAGAATATTCGACACCCGTTTGTTCGCCGCGGCCAGGGCCTCGGCTTCAGGCAACTGGCGGAAGGCCTGGACGGCCTGTACGCGCTGGTCGAAGTCCAGCGGCGAGCTTGGCTTGAGCGCGCGCACCGACTGGTACACGGCCACGTCCACGCCTTCGTCCTCGTAGCGCGCGCGCAGGCGGTCGAACACGAAGTCCAGCACCTGCTCGGCCAGGCCGGCGGCCTTGACCTTGTCGCCGTATTGCTCGACGGCGGCGTTGACCGCGGCTACCAGGTCCAGGTCGAGCTGCTTCTCGATGAGGATGCGCAGCACGCCCAGCGCAGCGCGGCGCAGCGCGTAGGGGTCCTTGCTGCCGGTGGGAAGCATGCCGATGCCGAAGATACCGACCAGGGTATCGAGCTTGTCGGCCACCGCCACGGCGGCGCCGGTCAGGGTCGAGGGTAGCTCGGCGCCGGCGCCGCGCGGCATGTACTGCTCGTTGAGGGCCAGGGCGACGTCTTCCGCTTCGCCGCCGTGGGTGGCGTAGTAGTAGCCGGCGATGCCCTGCATCTCGGGGAACTCGCCGACCATCTCGGTCGCCAGGTCGCACTTGGACAGGATGCCGGCGCGCGCGGCGTTCTGCGCATTGCCGCCTATACGTTCGGCGATGTAGGCGGCCAGGCCGGAGACGCGCTGGGCCTTCTCGAACACGGTGCCGAGCTGGGCCTGGAACACTACGTTGCGCAGGCGCTCGTTGAAGCTTTCGAGCGGCTGCTTCTTGTCCTGCTTGAAGAAGAACTCGGCGTCGGTGAGGCGCGGACGAACCACCTTCTCGTTACCGCTGACGATGTTCTCCGGCGCCTTGCTCTCGACGTTGGCGACGGTGATGAAGCGCGGCAGCAGCTTGCCGTTGGCGTCCAGCAGGCAGAAGTATTTCTGGTTGTCCTGCATGGTGGTGATCAGGGCTTCCTGCGGGACCTCGAGGAAGCGCTCCTCGAAGGAGCAGACCAGCGGCACCGGCCACTCGACCAGTGCAGTCACTTCGTCGAGCAGGCTCGGCGGCACGATGGCGCTGCCCTGTTGCTCGGCGGCCAGTTCGGCCACGCGCTTGGCGATCAGCTCGCGGCGCTCGGCGAAATCGGCCAGCACATGAGCGCCGCGCAGGTCTTCCAGGTACGCTGCCGGGCTGGAAATACGCACATTGTCCGGATTGTGGAAGCGGTGGCCACGGGATTCGCGCCCGGCTTTCTGGGCGAGGATCTCGCACTCGACCACGTCGTCGCCGAACAGCATCACCAGCCATTGGGTCGGACGCACGAACTCCTCGCGGCGAGCTGCCCAGCGCATCCGCTTGGGAATCGGCAGTTCGTTCAACGAGGCCTCGACGATGCCCGGCAGCAGGCCGGCGGCCGGTTGGCCGGCGATGGTCTGGCTGAAGCGCAGCTTCGGACCGCTCTTGTCGATCTGCTGCAGATCCACGCCGCACTTCTTGGCGAAGCCCAGGGCGGCCTGGGTCGGGTTACCGCTGGCGTCGAAGGCGGCCTGTAGCGGCGGGCCGTCTAGGTTGACGGTACGGTCGGGCTGCTGCACGGCGAGTTGCTCGACCAGCACGGCGAGACGGCGCGGCGCCGCATAGAAACGCGCAGCGGCATAGCTCAGACCGGCAGCCTTGAGGCCCTTCTCGATACCGCTGAGGAAGGCTTCGCCGAGGCTGTTGAGGGCTTTTGGCGGCAGCTCTTCGGTGCCCAGTTCGACCAGGAAATCCTTGGCGCTCATCATTCGGCCTCCTTCAGCTTGGCCAGTACTTCGTCACGCAATTCGGGGGTGGCCATGGGGAAGCCGAGGCGCGCGCGGGCCTGCAGGTAGCTCTGCGCCACGGCGCGGGCCAGGGTACGCACGCGAAGGATGTAGCGCTGGCGCTCGGTGACCGAGATGGCGCGCCGCGCATCCAGCAGGTTGAAGGTATGCGAAGCCTTGAGGACCATCTCGTAGGTCGGCAACGGCAGCTCCAGCGCGATCAGGCGGTTGGCTTCGCTTTCGTAGAAGTCGAACAGTTCGAACAGTTTCGGCACGTTGGCGTGCTCGAAGTTGAAAGTGGATTGCTCCACCTCGTTCTGGTGGAACACGTCGCCATAGGTGACCTTGCCGAACGGGCCGTCGGTCCAGACCAGGTCGTAGACCGAGTCCACGCCCTGCAGGTACATGGCCAGGCGCTCCAGGCCGTAGGTGATCTCGCCGGTGACCGGATAGCACTCGATGCCGCCGACCTGCTGGAAGTAGGTGAACTGGGTGACTTCCATGCCGTTCAGCCAGATTTCCCAACCCAGGCCCCAGGCGCCGAGGGTCGGCGACTCCCAGTTGTCCTCGACGAAGCGGATGTCGTGGACCAGCGGGTCGATGCCGATGGCTTTCAGCGAGCCGAGGTACAGCTCCTGGAAGTTCTCCGGGTTCGGCTTCAGGACCACCTGAAACTGGTAGTAGTGCTGCAGGCGGTTGGGGTTCTCGCCGTAGCGACCGTCGGTGGGGCGGCGGCTCGGCTGGACGTAGGCGGCGTTCCAGGTCTCCGGGCCGATGGCGCGGAGGAAGGTGGCGGTGTGGAAGGTGCCGGCGCCCACTTCCATGTCGTAGGGCTGCAGCACCACGCAGCCCTGCTCGGCCCAGTAGTTCTGCAGGGCGAGAATCAGGTCTTGGAAGGTGCGCACGGCGGGCGTAGTCTGGCTCACGAAATTCACCTGTGCTGAGGCTTCGATACAAAACGCGGAAGTATACCCGATTCCCGCGCCGCCTCGCCCGTCCCCCCGATCCCTGGAAAACCACGGAAAGCCTTATGCCACGCTGCTTCTGGTGCAACGACGATCCCCTCTACATGGCCTACCACGATGAGGAGTGGGGTGTGCCGCAGCGCGATCCCGACGCGCTGTTCGAACTTCTGCTGCTGGAGGGCTTCCAGGCCGGGTTGTCCTGGATCACCGTGCTGAAGAAGCGCGAGCGCTACCGCGAGGTGCTGTTCGGCTTCGACGTGCAGCGGGTGGCACAGATGAGCGACGCGGAGATCGACGAACTGATGCTCGACCCCGGCATCATTCGCAATCGGGCCAAGCTCAACGCTGCGCGGCAGAACGCCCAGGCCTGGCTGGAGCTGGATGACCCGGCTGGGTTCCTCTGGTCCTTCGTCGGCGGCCAGCCGAAGATCAACCATTTCGCTGGTCGCGCCGAGGTGCCGGCGATTACCCCGGAAGCCGAGGCCATGAGCAAGGCGCTGCGCAAGGCCGGCTTCAACTTCGTCGGGCCGACCATCTGCTACGCCTTCATGCAGGCCAGCGGCATGGTCATGGACCATACCCAGGACTGCGACCGTTACGCCCAACTCGTCGGCTAGCCGGGCGCTCCCTGACGGATGCGTTCGGATGTTCCACGTGGAACATCGGCGCGCAGCATAGCTGGTCGCCCCGCTTCCTTGGCTGCCGCCCTCGCCTTCTTCCTGGCGTACAATGCGCGTTCGAGTCGAGCGAGGAGTGTTTCGTGGAGAAATTCAAAGGTGCCCTGGTGGTGGGGGCCCTACGCCTGTTCGCGTTATTGCCCTGGCGTGCCGTGCAAGGCGTCGGGGCCGGCATAGGCTGGCTGATGTGGAAATTGCCGAATCGATCCCGCGAGGTAGTGCGGATCAACCTGTCCAAGTGCTTCCCCGAGTTGTCTGAAACCGAACTGGAAAAGCTGGTCGGACAAAGCCTGATGGATATTGGCCGGACCCTCACCGAAAGTGCCTGCGCCTGGATCTGGCCGCCTGAAAAGTCGCTGAGATACATCCGCGAGGTCGAAGGCATGGAGGTGCTGGAGGAAGCGCTGGCTTCCGGCGATGGTCTGGTCGGCATTACCAGTCACCTGGGAAACTGGGAAGTACTCAACCACTTCTATTGTTCCTACGCCAAGCCGATCATCTTCTATCGTCCGCCCAAGCTGAAGGCAGTCGACGAATTGCTGAAGAAGCAACGCGTGCAATTGGGCAACCGCGTCGCACCTTCCACTCCGGAGGGTATCCTCAGCGTCATCAAGGAAGTGAAGAAAGGCGGTTGCGTAGGAATTCCCGCCGACCCCGAGCCCGCGCGTACCGCTGGGCTCTTCGTGCCTTACCTGGGCACCACTGCATTGATCAGCAAGTTCGTCCCGCAGTTGCTTTCACGCGGCAAGGCGCGTGGAGTGTTCTTCCATGCGGTGCGCCTGCCCGATGGTAGCGGTTACAAGGTGATCCTCGAAGCGGCTCCGGCGGACATGTACGACAAGGACCTGGAAGTGTCTGTAGCAGCCATGAGCCGCGAGTTGGCGAAGTATGTACGAGCCTATCCCAGCCAGTACATGTGGAGCATGAAACGCTTCAAGAACCGCCCGGATGGCGAGAAAAAATGGTACTGAGGAAAGGGCGTCGGAAGACGCCTTTTTCATATCCGGGTACTATGCTCAGCTCTGCCGCCTCCTCCGCAGGTCCCGAGGGACTCGATGGATAATCAACGACAATACCCACGAACCCCGCTCAAGTGCCGAATCCGTATCAGTCACCCGCTATTTGGCGAGCTGATGGCGCAGACACGCGACCTGTCCGACACCGGGGTCTATGTCAAACACCCGGAGCTGACCCAGCTCCCAACAGGCAGTGTCGTTACTGGCCAGGTACAGGACTTGCCGATCGACGCGCCGATCCTGCAGATGGAAGTCGTGCGAGTCGATGCGGAAGGCGTCGGCCTGCGCTTTCTCAGCGAAGCCTGAACGGTGGTGTTCCACGTGGAACCCCAGGCATGAGCCACTGATCACAGAGTGGGCGAAACCGCTGCCGGTTATCGGCTAGAATGCGCGCCGCTCGGCATGGTGCCGGGCATGGGTTCCCTCACCCCATCGCGCAAAAAGGACAGTACATGTCAGCCTCTTCTCCGGCGGCCTGGCGCGGCACCCTGGCCGGCCTGATCGCCTTCCACATCTTCATCATCATCGCCAGCAACTACCTGGTGCAGTTGCCGATCACCCTGTTTGGCTGGCACACCACCTGGGGCGCCTTCAGCTTTCCGTTCATCTTCCTGGCTACCGACCTCACCGTGCGCCTGCTGGGCAAGGGCCCTGCCCGGCTGGTCATCGCCCGGGTCATGATCCCGGCGTTGATCGCCTCCTACGTAGTCTCAGTGTTATTCCAGGAAGCGGCGTTCCGTGGTTTCTCTGCGCTGCTCGAGTTCAACACCTTCGTCGCCCGGATCTCCCTGGCAAGCTTCCTGGCCTATGTGCTCGGACAGATCCTCGATATCCAGGTATTCGACCGCCTCCGTCGTTCCCGGCACTGGTGGACCGCGCCAGTCGCCTCGACCATCCTCGGCAACCTGCTGGACACCTTCACCTTTTTCTTCGTGGCGTTCTGGCGCAGCGACAATCCGTTCATGGCGCAGCACTGGGTGGAAATCGCCACGGTGGACTACGGAGTGAAGCTGAGCATCAGCCTTCTGCTGTTCGTGCCGCTCTACGGCATGCTACTCAACGGCATCCTGAAGATGCTGCCGGGGCGGCCGCAGAGCAACGCTTGAGGCTTATCGAGGCAATCTGGAGGAAGGGCGCAACGGCCGTGACCGTTGCGCCCTTCTTCATTCAGGAGGTGGTAGCCCGGTGCGCGGCCGTGAGCAGCGTCAGGGCATCGCCGCCGAGCGTGACCAGGATGTGCGCCACGCGCTGAATGGGAACGCCCTGCCCTGTCCGCACTTCGATCCTTTCCAAGGCATGGAGGAGGCCGAGGAGAGCCCTGAGGCGCTCCTGTACGGATTCGAGCATCTCATTGGCGGAGGCGTTCCGGTGAACGTAGAGAATCGCTTGCTCGTATGGGTATTCGACATAGGACGGGACTGAACGCTCTTGCTTCGACATGTTGGCTCCGGAAAAGTAGTTGAAGTCAGGTGTCGCGTTCGGGCTTTGACCGAAGCGATGAGTCGAAGCTAGAGGGCCGGCAGCGGTCGCTCAATGGGGTTTTGGGCGTTCGGGATGCAGGCTACATCGTTGACAGAAGTTGCCTACGAATGTGTGGAACAGGTCTTTGTAAAAGTGTCGTCGGGGCGTGCTCGAACCGTTCTGCCAGTGCTCGATGAGCACGCCCGACCCGTCTGCCGGAACTCCGGCCGGCGGGTGGCGAGAACGCGCTGCGCAAGCCTCGGCCGGACGCTCAGGTTCTCGCCCTGTCGAGCTTGCGCAGGAACACCGTCATTTCCTTTTCGGCCTGCTTGTCGCCATGCGTCGCGGCAGTTGCCAGGCCCTGCTCCCAGGCCTGCCGGGCGCCCGCGAGATCGCCGGCAGCCTGGCGCGCCTTGCCCAGCAGCTTCCAGCCGGCGGAATACTTCGGGTCCTGCTCTACGCAGCGCTGGAGGTGTTCCGCCGCGCGTTCGGCGTCGCCCGCGTCCAGGTAGCCCTTGCCCAGGCCGAAGCGCAGCAGCGCATTGTCCACGCCTTTGGCCAGCATCTTTTCCAGACCTTCGATCATCATCCTGCCCTCTTCCAACGATGTCGGCCATTGTGCCCGGCTCCGGCCAGGCTTTGCACGGAACAGAGGGATTCGGCCGTTGCGAAGGAGGCACGCGGCCCCTTGGTGTTCGTAGGCCGAAGCCCTATCGCCGTTCGCGATATGGCGTGCCTCAGAAGAACGTCAGGCCGGCCTGGAACAGTCGCTCGACGTCGCGGATGTATTTCTTGTCGACCAGGAACAGCAGCACGTGGTCGCCGCTCTCGATGCGGGTGTCGCCATGGGCGATCAGCACTTCCTCGTCGCGCACCAGCGCGCCGATGGTGGTGCCCGGCGGCAGCTTGATCTCGTTGATCGAGCGACCGATCACCTTGCTCGACTTGGCGTCGCCATGGGCTACCACTTCGATCGCTTCGGCTGCGCCGCGGCGCAGCGAGTGTACGCTCTCGATGTCGCCGCGGCGAACGTGGGCCAGCAGGGTGCCGATGGTCGCCAGTTGCGGGCTGATGGCGATGTCGATCTCGCCGCCTTGCACCAGGTCGACATAGGCAGGGTTGTTGATCAGGGTCATCACCTTGCTCGCGCCGAGCCGCTTGGCCAGCAGCGAGGACATGATGTTGGCCTCGTCGTCGTTGGTCAGGGCGAGGAACACGTCGGTCTCGCCGATGTTTTCCTCCAGCAGCAGGTCGCGGTCGGAAGCGCTGCCGTTGAGCACGATGGTGCTGTCCAGGGTATCCGAGAGGTGCCGGCAGCGCAGCGGGCTGCGCTCGATGATCTTTACCTGGTAGCGGCTCTCGATGGCCTCGGCCAGGCGCTCGCCGACATTGCCGCCGCCGGCGATGATGATCCGCTTGTAGCTGTCGTCGAGCCTGCGCATCTCGCCCATTACCGCGCGGATATGGGCCTTGGCGGCGATGAAGAAGACTTCGTCGTCGGCCTCGATCACCGTGTCGCCCTGGGGAATGATCGGCCGGTTGCGGCGGTAGATCGCGGCGACGCGGGTATCCACGTTCGGCATGTGCTCGCGCAGCTGGCGCAGCTCCTGCCCTACCAGAGGGCCGCCGTAGTAGGCCTTGATCCCGACCAACTGCGCCTTGCCCTCGGCGAAGTCGATGACTTGCAGCGCGCCGGGGTGCTCGATCAGGCGCTTGATGTAGTTGGTGACCACCTGCTCCGGGCTGATCAGCACGTCCACCGGGATCGCCTCGTTGTCGAACAGCCCGGTACGGGTCAGGTAGGCCGGCTCGCGGACGCGGGCGATCTTGGTCGGGGTGTTGAACAGGGTGTAGGCGACCTGGCAGGCGACCATGTTGGTCTCGTCGCTATTGGTCACCGCCACCAGCATGTCGGCGTCGTCGGCGCCGGCCTGGCGCAGCACCGTGGGGAACGAGGCCTTGCCTTGCACGGTGCGGATGTCGAGGCGGTCGCCGAGGTCGCGCAGGCGGTCGCCGTCGGTGTCGACCACGGTGATGTCGTTGGCTTCGCTGGCCAGGTGCTCGGCCAGTGTGCCGCCGACCTGGCCGGCACCGAGGATGATGATTTTCATGGCAGGAAACGGCTCGTCAGGTTTCGATCAACGGGCGGATATCTTGATCAGCTTGGCATAGTAGAACCCATCGTGGCCCTCCACCTGCGGCAGCAACTGGCGGCCGTGGGGCTGTTTCATGCCCCAGGGGCCGGGAAGGTCCAGTTCGCGGGCGCCGGGCGTGCGGGCGAGGAAGGCGGCGATGCTGTCGCTGTTTTCCGCCGGCATCACCGAACAGGTGGCGTAGAGCAGTACGCCACCGACTTCCAGGGTAGGCCACAGCGCGTCGAGCAATTCACCCTGCAGGTGCGCCAGGGCGGCGATGTCTTCCGGCTTGCGCGCCAGCTTGATGTCCGGGTGGCGGCGGATCACCCCGGTGGCCGAGCACGGCGCGTCGAGGAGGATGCGCTGGAACGGCTTGCCGTCCCACCACTCCCCGGTGGCCCTGGCGTCGGCGGCGACCAGGCTGGCTTGCAGGCCGAGCCGCTGGAGGTTTTCCCGGACCCTTACCAGGCGGCTCTCCTCGAGGTCGACGGCGACCACTTCGGCCAGTTCCGGCTGGGTTTCCAGCAGGTGGCAGGTCTTGCCGCCAGGCGCACAGCAGGCGTCGAGGACACGCTGGCCGGGCGCGCTTTCGAGCTGCTCGGCGGCCAGTTGCGCGGCTTCGTCCTGGACGCTGACGCGACCCTCCGCGAAGCCCGGTAGTTCGCGCACGTCGCGCGGCGCGGCGAGCTGGATGCCGTCGCGGCTGTAGTCGCAGGCGCGGGCCTTGATTCCGGCTTCGGCGAGTTCGGCCAGGTAGGCATCGCGCTCGCCGTGGCGCCGATTGACCCGCAAGGTCATCGGCGGGTGTGCGTTGTTCGCTGCGCAGAGCGCGTCGAGCTGCTCCGGCCAGGCCTGCTTGAGCGCTTTCAGCAGCCAGCGCGGATGGCCCAGGCGCGCTGAGGGATCGCGGTCGACCTCGGCCAGCAGCGTCTCGCCTTCGCGCTGCGCGCGGCGCAGCACGGCGTTGAGCACGCCCTTGGCCCAGCCCTTCTTCAGCTTGTCGGCGCAGCCGACGGTCTCGCCGATCGCGGCGTGCGGCGGAATCCGCGTGTAGAGCAACTGGTAGAGGCCGATCAGCAGCAGGGCGTGGATATCGGTGTCGGCGGCCTTGAACGGCTTCTGCAACAGGCGCGCGGCCAGAGCCTGCAGGCGCGGTTGCCAGCGCGCCGCGCCGAAGGCCAGCTCCTGGGTCAGGCCGCGATCGCGCGGGGCGACCTTGTCCAGTTGCGGCGGCAACGCGCCAGACAGCGAGGCGCGTCCGGCGAGCACCGCGGCCAGCGCCTGGCAGGCGGCGAGACGCGGGTTCATTGGCCGAGCACCTGGCCGGCGGCGAATTGCTCGCGGCGGCTGTTGTAGAGGTCGGCGAAGGCCAGTGGCTTGCCGCCAGGCAATTGCAGGCGGGTCAGGCGCAGGGCGCCTTCGCCGCAGGCGACCAGCAGGCCGTCGCGGCTGGCCTCAAGGATGGTTCCGGGCGCCCCGCTGCCCTGCCCCAGGCTGGCGCCGAGGACTTTCAGCGGAGCATCGGCGAGGCTGGTGTGGCAGACCGGCCAGGGGGTGAAGGCGCGGACCTGGCGCTCCAGTTCGACGGCCGGACGGCTCCAGTCGAGGCGTGCCTCGTCCTTGTTCAGCTTGTGCGCGTAGGTGGCCAGGGCGTCGTCCTGGACCTCGCCATGCAGGGTGCCGGCGGCCAGGCCGGCGATGGCTTCGACCACCGCTTTCGGGCCGAGCGCGGCGAGCCGGTCGTGCAGGCTGCCGCCGGTGTCCGCGGCGGAAATCGGCGTGCTCACCTTGAGCAGCATCGGGCCGGTGTCGAGCCCTGCTTCCATCTGCATCACGGTGACGCCGCTCTCCGCGTCGCCGGCTTCCACCGCGCGCTGGATCGGCGCGGCGCCGCGCCAGCGCGGCAGCAGCGAGGCGTGGCTGTTGATGCAGCCCAGGCGCGGGATATCGAGTACCGCCTGGGGCAGGATCAGGCCATAGGCGACCACCACCATCAGGTCCGCGCGCAGGGCCGCCAGCTCCGCCTGGGCCTCGGCATTACGCAGGCTCTGCGGCTGCATGATCGGCAGGCCATGCTCCAGGGCCAGGCTCTTCACCGCGCTGGGCATCAGTTTCTGCCCGCGGCCGGCCGGCCGGTCAGGCTGGGTGTAGACTGCGACGATCCGATGTGGGGTGTCGAGCAGGGCCTTAAGATGCTCGGCGGCGAATTCCGGGGTTCCGGCGAAGACGATGCGCAATGCTTGGCTCATGCGGGGCTCGCTAAAAGAAAAAGGCTTGCCGGGGCAAGCCTTTGGGGGATGGGGTCACGCCTGCTGTCGATGCTGCTTTTCCAGCTTCTTGCGGATGCGGTCGCGCTTGAGGGTGGACAGGTAGTCGACGAACAGCTTGCCGTTGAGGTGGTCGCATTCGTGCTGGATGCATACCGCCAGCAGGCCTTCGGCGACTTCCTCGAAGGGGTTGCCATCGCGGTCGAGGGCCTTGATCCGGACCTTCTGCGGTCGGTCCACGTTCTCGTAGAAGCCGGGTACCGACAGGCAGCCTTCCTGGTACTGGTCCATATCCTCGGTCAGCGGTTCGAACTCGGGGTTGATGAATACCCTCGGCTCGGACTTGTCTTCGCTGAGGTCCATGACCACGATGCGCTTGTGCACGTTCACCTGGGTCGCGGCGAGGCCGATGCCCGGGGCTTCGTACATGGTTTCGAACATGTCGTCGATCAGCTGGCGCACCGCGTCGTCGACCACCTCCACCGGTTTGGCGATGGTCCGCAGGCGCGGATCGGGGAATTCGAGAATGTTCAGGATGGCCATATGCGTTTGTGATGCACTTGTGGAATCGATTGAAAATCCGCTGCTAAGATGGCGCGCAGCTTGAAAACGGCTTCAGACCGCGATTCTCGCGGGCTTCGGGCGTTTCGCGTATGTCGACATGATAAAGGGATTCACTGCATGAGGAAATCACTAGTCGCCCTTCTGCTCCTTGCCGCGAGCGGTCTGGCGCAGGCCCAGGTCGACCTCAGGGAAGGGCATCCGGACCGCTACACGGTGGTCAGGGGCGATACCCTGTGGGACATCTCGGGGAAATTCCTCCGCCAGCCATGGAAGTGGCCGGAACTCTGGCACGCCAACCCGCAGATCCAGAATCCCCACCTGATCTACCCCGGCGACACACTCAGCCTGGTCTACGTCGATGGCCAGCCGCGCCTGGTGCTGAACCGTGGCGAATCGCGCGGGACCATCAAGCTGTCGCCGAAGATCCGCAGCACGCCGATCGCCGAGGCCATCCCGACCATCCCGCTGGACAAGATCAACAGCTTCCTGCTGGCCAACCGCATCGTCGATGACGAGAAGACCTTCACCAGTGCGCCGTACATCGTCGCCGGCAACGCCGAGCGGATCGTCAGCGGCACCGGCGACCGCATCTATGCCCGCGGCAAGTTCGCCGACGGCCAGCCGGCCTATGGCATCTTCCGCCAGGGCAAGGTCTACATCGATCCGAAGACCAAGGAAGTCCTCGGCATCAACGCCGACGACATCGGCGGCGGCGAGGTGGTGGCCACCGAAGGCGACGTCGCGACCCTGGCGCTGACCCGCACCACCCAGGAAGTGCGCCTGGGCGACCGCCTGTTCCCCACCGAGGAGCGTGCGGTGAATTCCACCTTCATGCCCGGCGAGCCGAGCCGCGAGGTGAAGGGCGAAATCATCGACGTACCGCGCGGCGTGACCCAGATCGGCCAGTTCGACGTGGTCACCCTGAACCGTGGCCAGCGCGACGGGCTGGCCGAGGGCAACGTGCTGGCGATCTACAAGGTCGGCGAGACGGTGCGCGACCGCGTTACCGGTGAGTCGGTGAAGATTCCCGACGAACGCGCCGGCCTGCTGATGGTGTTCCGTACCTACAAGAAGCTGAGCTACGCCCTGGTTCTGATGGCCAGCAGGCCGCTCTCGGTAACCGACAGGGTGCAGAATCCCTGACTCGAAACCCCCGCCTCGGCGGGGGTTTCGCGTTTCTGGGGGAAGGAAATTTCATACGACGGTTTCCAGGATGGAAGCCGGACCCTTCCCCTCTTCCTGTCAGCGATGGACCTGCCTGCTATGGATGAGTCGCAATGAAGAACCATTCTCCAGCCGAACTGGAAGCACGGCTGCGCCTGCATGGCCTGCCCGAACTGGGACCCATGCGCTTCCTGCGCTTGATCGAGGCCTTCGGTTCGGCCTCTTCCGCGCTTGCCGCGCCAGCCGGCGCCTGGCGCACCCTGGGAGTGCCTGCCGAGGCCGCCGCCGCGCGGCGCAGCCCGGCGGTGCGGGAAGCGGCGGGTGAAGCCCTGCGCTGGCTGGAAGGTCCGCGCAGGCAGCTGCTGATGTGGGACGACCCGGGATACCCGGCACTGCTCGCCGAAGTCGCCGATGCCCCGCCGCTGCTGTACGTCGAAGGCGCTCCGGAGACTCTGGAACGGCCGCAACTGGCGATGGTCGGCAGCCGCCGCGCCAGCCCCGCCGGGCTGGGCACCGCCCGGAGCTTTGCGCGCAGCCTGGCGCAGGGCGGCTTCGCCATCACCAGCGGGCTGGCCCTGGGCATCGATGGCGCCGCCCACGAGGGCGCGCTGGAGGCTGGCGGCGCGACCGTGGCAGTCCTCGGCACCGGCCTGCGCAGGCTCTATCCGCGGCGCCACGAGGCGCTGGCGCGGCGCATCGTCGAGGGTGGCGGCGCGCTGGTTTCGGAGCTGCCGCTGGACAGCCCGCCGCTGCCGGCAAACTTTCCCCGGCGCAACCGCATCATCAGCGGACTCTCGCTGGGTGTGCTGGTGGTCGAGGCAAGTCCCGCCAGCGGCTCGCTGATCACCGCGCGGCTGGCGGCGGAACAGGGGCGCGAGGTGTACGCCATTCCGGGTTCCATCCACCATCCCGGCGCACGTGGCTGCCACCAACTGATTCGCGATGGCGCGCTGCTGGTGGAAAGCGTCGGGCACGTGCTCGAAGCACTGCGCGGCTGGGCGCAGGCGGAGCCAGCGGAAGCGCCGGTGCAGCCCCTGCCCCACCCTTTGCTGGCGCTGCTGCGCGCCGCGCCCTACACCAGCGAAGGCCTGGCCGCCGCCAGCGGCATGACGCTGCCCGACGTGCTGGCGACGCTCAGCGAACTGGAACTCGACGGCCGGGTCGCCTGCGAGGCCGGCACCTGGGTGCATCGCTCCGGCTGAAACCGTACACTTCGCGCACCCTGTCCGCTGGAGTGAGTCGATGATCAGCAGCTTTCGTGCGCAATGCGCCGCCCGGGTCGTCCGCGAGGGCGGCGTGATCGCCTATCCCACCGAGGCGGTATGGGGGCTCGGCTGCGACCCGTGGAACGAGGATGCGGTGTATCGCCTGCTGGCGCTGAAGGCGCGGCCGGTGGAAAAGGGGCTGATCGTGGTGGCGGCGAACATCCACCAGCTCGACTTCCTTCTCGAAGACCTGCCGGACGTCTGGCTGGACCGCCTGGCCGGTACCTGGCCGGGGCCGAACACCTGGCTGGTGCCGCACCAGGAGCGCCTGCCGGAGTGGGTCACCGGCGTCCACGACAGCGTCGCCGTGCGGGTCACCGACCATCCCCTGGTACAGGAACTGTGCCATCTCACCGGTCCGCTGATCTCCACCTCGGCCAATCCGGCCGGGCGCCCGGCGGCGCGCACGCGGCTGCGGGTGGAGCAATACTTCCACGACGAGCTGGACGCTATCCTCGGCGGCGCCCTTGGCGGGCGCCGCAACCCCAGCCTGATCCGCGACCTGGTGACCGGACAGGTCATCCGCCCGGCCTGAGTACGCGCTTCAGGGCAACAGTACGGTCGAGCCCGTGGTTCGCCGTGCGGCCAGTTCGGTATGCGCCCTGGCTGCTTCGGCCAGGGCGAAGCGCTGGTTGATCTCGATGCGGATGTCGCCGCGCTCGATCAGGCCGAACAGCTCGTCGGCCATCGCCTGGAGTTTTTCCGGGGTATCGGCGTAGCTGCCCAGGGTCGGCCGGGTCACGTACAGCGAACCCTTCTGCGAGAGGATGCCGAGGTTGACCCCGGTCACCGGCCCCGAGGCGTTGCCGAAGCTGACCAGCAAGCCGCGCGGCGCCACGCAGTCCAGCGAGGTTTCCCAGGTATCCTTGCCCACCGAGTCGTAGACCACCGGGCACTTCTTCCCGTCGGTCAGTTCGAGCACCCGCCGCGCCACGTTCTCGTGGCTGTAGTCGATGGTCTCCCAGGCACCGTGCTGCCTGGCCAGGCGCGCCTTTTCCGGCGAGCTGACGGTGCCGATCAGTTGCACTCCAAGGGCCTTGGCCCATTGGCAGGCGAACAGGCCCACGCCGCCCGCGGCGGCATGGAAGAGAATGGTTTCGCCGCCCCGCAGTTCGTAGGTCTGGCGCAGCAGGTATTGGGTGGTGAGCCCCTTGAGCATCACCGCGGCGGCCTGTTCGAAGTCGATGCCGTCGGGCAGGTGGACCAGCTTCTCCTCCGCCAGCACATGCAGTTCGCTGTAGGCGCCCAGCGGGCCGGTGGCGTAGGCGACGCGGTCGCCGACCTTGAAACGGGTCACTTCGCTGCCCACCGCCTCGACCTCGCCGGCCCCTTCGCTACCCAGCCCCGAAGGGAAGCCGGGGGCCGGATAGAGGCCGCTGCGGTAGTAGGTGTCGATGAAGTTCAGGCCAATGGCGCGATTGCGCACGCGGACTTCCCGGGGGCCCGGCTCGGCGGGTTGGTAGTCGCGGTATTCGAGGACTTCGGGGCCGCCGTAGGCAGCGAACTGGATGCGCTTGGCCATGCTGGAACTCCTGCTTCGTCAGGGTTTCGGACGGTCGCGCCGGGTGGGCGACCCTGGGTAAAGGCCTTCATCCAAGCCTTCCCCTTGACGGCCGTCAAGCGCCGGCTACCCATCCAGGGTGGTATGCTTGCGCCCTCGTTTCGTCGCCAGCCCGCGCCCCGCGCGGCCTCCCCGCTCCAAGGTGAACTCCGTGACCGACCGTATCGCCGCTGTCAAAACCTACCTGCTCGACCTGCAAGACCGCATCTGCGCCGCCCTCGAGGCGGAGGACGGCAAGGCCCGCTTCGCCGAGGACGCCTGGGAGCGTCCGGCCGGTGGCGGCGGACGGACGCGGGTAATCGGCGACGGCGCATTGATCGAGAAGGGCGGGGTGAATTTTTCCCACGTCTTCGGCGATAGCCTGCCGCCCTCGGCCAGCGCCCATCGGCCGGAACTGGCCGGGCGCGGTTTCCAGGCGCTCGGCGTGTCGCTGGTGATCCATCCGGAAAACCCCCACGTGCCGACTTCCCATGCCAACGTGCGTTTCTTCTGCGCCGAGAAGGAAGGCGAGGAGCCGGTCTGGTGGTTCGGCGGCGGCTTCGACCTGACCCCCTACTACGCCCACGAGGAAGACTGCGTGCATTGGCACCGGGTCGCTCGCGACGCCTGCGCGCCGTTCGGCGCGGACGTCTACCCGCGCTACAAGGAATGGTGCGACCGCTACTTCCACCTCAAGCACCGCAACGAGCCGCGCGGCATCGGCGGCCTGTTCTTCGACGACCTCAACCAGTGGGACTTCGACACCTGCTTCGCCTTCATCCGCGCCATCGGCGATGCCTATATCGACGCCTACCTGCCGATCGTCCAGCGCCGCAAGCACACGCCGTTCGATGAACGGCAGCGAGAGTTCCAGGCCTATCGTCGCGGTCGCTACGTGGAGTTCAACCTGGTCTTCGATCGTGGCACCCTGTTCGGCCTGCAGTCCGGCGGCCGTACCGAATCGATCCTGATGTCGTTGCCGCCGCAGGTGCGCTGGGGCTATGACTGGAAACCCGAGCCGGGCAGCGAGGAAGCGCGCCTGACCGAGTATTTCCTCGCCGACCGCGATTGGCTCGCCGGCCAGCCCTGACCCGCCCGCAGGGGACGAGTCCGCTCGTCCCGTCCCACTCCGGCAAAGGAACGACCCATGGACCGCTATTGCGTATTCGGCAACCCCATCGGCCACAGCAAGTCGCCGCTGATCCACCGCCTGTTCGCCGAGCAGACCGGCGAGGCGCTGGTCTATGACGCGCAACTGGCGCCGCTGGACGATTTCCCCGGGTTCGCCCGGCGCTTCTTCGAGCAGGGCAAGGGCGCCAATGTCACCGTGCCGTTCAAGGAAGAGGCCTATCGTCTGGTGGACGAGTTGAGCGAGCGGGCCACCCGGGCCGGGGCGGTGAACACCCTGATCCGCCTCGCCGACGGTCGCCTGCGCGGCGACAACACCGACGGCGCCGGCCTGCTGCGGGACCTGACGGCGAACGCCGGGGTCGAGCTGCGCGGCAAGCGGGTTCTCCTGCTCGGCGCCGGCGGTGCGGTGCGCGGGGTGCTCGAACCCTTCCTCGGCGAGTGCCCGGCGGAGTTGCTGATCGCCAACCGCACGGCGCGGAAGGCCGTGGACCTGGCCGAGCGGTTCGCCGACCTCGGCGCGGTGCACGGCTGCGGTTTCGCCGACGTCGAAGGGCCTTTCGACCTGATCGTCAACGGCACCTCGGCCAGTCTTGCCGGCGACGTGCCGCCGCTGGCGCAGAGCGTGATCGAGCCCGGCCGTACCGTCTGCTACGACATGATGTATGCCAAGGAACCGACTGCCTTCAACCGCTGGGCCGCCGAACGCGGTGCGGCGCGTACCCTGGATGGCCTGGGCATGCTGGTGGAGCAGGCCGCCGAGGCATTCTTCCTCTGGCGCGGCGTGCGTCCTGCCTCGGCGCCAGTGTTGGAGACGCTGCGCCGACAGTTGGCAACTGTCTGAGTTGTCAGGCGGCATTTGAGACGTACGTCTCAAATTGGCTTCCATCTGACATGTAGGAATCACAAAACCGGGTTAAGACTTCAGGCTTCACTCACTCTCGAGCGCTGCCGATGAAAACCTTCGCCCGCCTGGCCGCCGGTCTCTGCATCTGCGCCATCGCCAGCCAGGCCAACGCCTGGTCGCAACCGACCCACAAGAACATCGTCAAGGATGCCCTGGCCTTCATGAACTCCTCCTACGCCACCGAGGAGATGCGCCAGGCCTACCGGTTCTACGTGAGCGCCGCCGGCAGCGAGGCGCAGGCCGGGGAGATCCTCGGCCAGGCGGCCTTCGACGTGGACGACTTCAAGGACACCCGTCTCGGTGGCTGGTGGGTCGGCTACGAACACGCGCCGCTGTGGGGCGCGGCTTCGGGCATCGTCAACTACACCTCGTACTGGCACTTCCTCAACCTGGCCCGGGACGGCGACTCCCATGGCAACCCCCACGGCGGCTACGACTACCGCTACCACAAGGTCGACGGCGGCATCGCCGACGTCGACTGGTACGCCATGGTCTACCTCTACAACCGCGAGCTGAAGCGCGAGGACTTCGACACCACCGAGGCGCACTACCGCCAGGGCACCCGCTCGGACTGGCAGGAGCACTACGGCGACTTCCAGACCGCCGCCTTCCAGCCGATCGATAACCTCGCCACCTACTGGTTCGAGCAGTTCCGCGCCGCGCCTTCGCTGCAGACCATCGGCTATGCCCTGCATGCCACCGGCGACGTGGCCCAGCCGCACCATGTGTGGATCACCTCGGCCAACGGCCATTCCAGCTGGGAAGGCTGGGTCGACGACCACTACGCCAGCGAGAAGCTCAACGACCCGGCGGCGGTGGCCAACCTGGTGGGGCGCTACGATCCGAGCAAGAGCATCCGCGACCTGCTCACCCAGACGGGCCAGGTCGCCTACGCGCGCCCCGAGCCGCTCTACGACACCAGCTACGAGACGCGCCTGCGGGTGGCGAAGGAGCTGATTCCCGAGTCCATCGCCCTGACCGTCACCGTACTGACCAAGGGCGCCAACAGCTTCGATGCACCGACTGCTCTCTGATCGCGTCCGGGGCTGGCGTCGCGCACTGTGCGGGATCGTCCTCGGGCTGCTGGCGTGGAGCGCCCATGGCGTCCCCGCCAAGGCGCCGCAGGATCTGCGGATCGACGGCGAGGTGCTGCCGGGGAGAAGCATCGACTTGCTCGAGCAGGCCCTGTCGCGGGTCAAGTTCAACACCGACCCGCAGCAGTTGCGCCGTGGCCTGGTGGAAAACCGCCTGCTGGCGCGCGCGGTGGAAGACCAGCTCACCGCGCAGAGCCGCGCCGATCTCGACGCCAGCGTGGAGATCGAGGCCGGCAACCTGCTCGAACAGGTATACGGCAGGCGCTACCGCGAGGACCTCGGGCCATACCTGCGCCAGCCCCGGGCCCTGAGCGCGGAGCGTTTGCGCGAGGTGCTGGCGCCGAGGAGCCGTGGCCTGGTGGAAAACAGCCTGCTGCTGGACGAGACGCAGCGCCGCGAGGCGGCCGGGGTCGAGCTGATCGGCTGGCAGTTTCCCGGCCAGCCGGCACAGGTCCTCGACCTGCTATCGCTGTACGAAGGCGACAACGTCCAGGGCCAGGTGGAATTGCAACAGGGCAACCTCGCCTACCTGGCGCGCCAGGTCCAGACCCGCATCCGCCGCGACTACCTCTGGTACCGCCTGGCCCGGGACGGCTTCGGCCCGGCAGAGCGGCAGGGCGTGAGGACCCTGGTGCGGGACAAGCTGGTGCGCCATCGCTATCTGCACCAGATCGGCCTCTACAGTGATTTCCACCATGAGTCCGAGGCGCTGCGGGAACTCGCCGGCAAGGTCAGCGACAAGGACGCCGAGGCCTACTATCGGCGCAACCTGGAGCGTTACCGCAACGTCGCGCAGGTGCAGGCGGCGCATATCCGCCTGGCCGACCAGGCGAGCGCGGACAAGGTCTACGCCGAGTTGCGCAACGGCCTGGCCTTCGACGAGGCGGTACGCCGCTATTCCCTGGCCGACGACAGGGACCGCGACCCGCCCGGCGACCTAGGCCTGATACGGCCCCAGGACGGCCGGCTCGACCTGCTGCGCAAGACTGCGCTGATCCAGAAGGCCGATACGGTTTCCCAGCCGATGCGCATCGACGGCGCGTTCGAGATCGTCCGGGTGCGTAGCCGCGAGGATCGCCAGTTGCCCCTCGACGACCGCAGCGTGCGCTTCGAGGTGAACCAGGCGGTGGCGCGCGAGCAACTGGCAGCGCAGTTCGAGACGCGCCTGCGCAACCTGCTGGCCGGCGCCAGGGTGGAAGGCCTGTGAAGCGCTGGCTCGGCGTTGCCCTCGGCTGCAGCGGGCTGGCGATCGCCCTGACCTGCGCCGGCGTGTTGCTGGCGCCTGCCGATATGGCCGCTTCCTCGTCTTCTCCGTCGCCAGCCAGGACGGTTGCGGCACTGCCCGCGGTCGACGACCGTCCGCCGCCGCTGGCGCCGGTGCGATCGCAAGCGGCAGCACCTGCGTACGAGGCGGAGCCGCCGGCGGCGGAACTGGATCGCGAGCAGGCGATCCAGTTCATGCAGATGCTGCGCGACGAGGGCGACCCGCGCAGCCCGCCGCTCGGCGGCCTGCAACCACGCCAGGGCGCGACGGCGCAGGAGCTGGCCGATCCGAAGCAGTACCAGGCCTTCGAGGAACGACAGACCCGCGAACTGGTACAGGCCTACACCAGCGGCGTACAGCAGATACCGGAAATCCGCGCGCGGATCGAGGCGGCCGAACAGGGTGGCGAGCGCAGCGCCGAGGAAATCGACGAGGCTCGCGCCGCCCTTGGACAGTTGGAGATGATGCGCGACAAGCTGCAGCGGGAATCGCCGCAACTGCTGCCCGGCGACAGCGCACCGACATCGCCGGCGGCGCCCTGAGTGTCAGCCTTCGTAGTGCAGGCGGCAGCCTTCGTCGGCCTGCCGGCCCAGCGCTTCGCGGACCTGCGGGCGGGCGTGGCGCAATACCAGGCGGCGGCCCTCAGCGTGCAGGCGGCGGGCTTCCTGCTGCAACAGCACTGCGCCGGCGAAGTCGATGAAGTTCACCTGGCGGGCGTCCAGCACCAGCCGTGGCCTGTCGCATTGGCGCATGAGGCGTTGCAGGTAGTCGCAGGCGCCGAAGAAGATCGAGCCTTCGATGCGTAGCACTTCTTCCTCGTCGTTGTGCTGGCGCAGTACGCGTGGTGTCGAGGTGCGCCGCAGGTAGAAGACCAGCGACGCCAGCACTCCCGCGTAGATGGCGTTCTGCAGCGGCAACAGCAGCGTGGCCAGGGCGGTTAGGCCGGCCACCAGGCATTCGGCGCGGCCGCTGCGGTAGAGCGCGCGGAGCGCCGGGCGGTCGATCAGGCCCCAGGCGATCAGCAGGATGCCTGCGGCCATCGCCGGCAACGGTATATGCTCGATCAGGCGCGCACCGAGCACGGCCAGCAAAACCACCCAGAGCGCCGAAAACGCACCCGCCAGCGGGGAGCGCGCACCGGCTTCCAGATTGAGCCCGGAGCGGGTGAAGGAACCCGCCGACAGGCTCGCCGACAGCCAAGGCCCGAGCAGGTTCGACAGGCCCTGGGCGCGGACCTCCTGGTTGGCATCGAACGCGTCTCCCTGGCGCGCGGCCAGGGCGCGGGCGATCGATAGGCTGGTGACCAGCCCGAGCATGCCGCAGGCCACCGCCGCAGGTAGCAGGTCGAGGATCGATCGGGAATCGAAGACCAGCGGACTCCAGCCCGGCAGTGCGCTCGATAAGGCCTGCACATGGGCTACCGAGGCGAAGGTCCCGGGTAGCGCCCAGACCAGCGTGGCACCGCCCAGCAAGCCAAGCAGCAGGGCCGGCCAGCGCGGTCGCAGGCGCCTGACCAGCAGGCTGAGCGCGAAGCTGAAGCCGCCCACCAGCAGCGATGGGCCATCGAACTCGGCGAACCGCGCCAGCAGCCGCCAGCCGTTTCCCGGCGCTGCGCCCTCCCCGCTCGCGGCCAGGCCGAGAAGATAGGGCAGTTGGCCGAGGACGATCAGCAGCGCCGCGCCAAGGGTGAAGCCGAGCATCACCGAATGCGAGACGAAATTGACCAGCGACCCGACGCGCAGGACGCCGAGCAGCCACTGGAAGGCGCCGGCGAGAAAGGTCAGCAGCAGCACGGCCTGGACGTATTGCGGGCTGCCCAGCGGCGCCAGCGGGGCCACCGAACTGAACAGCAGCACCGAGATCGCCGCGGTGGGACCGCTCACCAGGTAGCGCGACGAGCCCCACAGGCAGGCGATCGCCACTGGCAGCATCGCCGCGTACAGGCCGTACTCCGCTGGCAGGCCGGCGATCAGCGCATAGGCCATCGATTGCGGCAGTGCCAGGATTGCGCCATTCAGGCCGACCCAGGCCTCGCGCCCGAGCATGCCCCGGTGCAGCCCCGGTAGCCAGGCGAGGAACGGCAGCAAGCGCGTCCACATGGCGCTATGGCTGGCCGCGAACCGCGGCCAGGGCGTCGCCGCCGTCGCGGCTGGTCACCCCTTGCAGCCAGGCCTCGAGCACCCGCGGGTTGGCCTTGAGCCAGGCGCGGGTCGCCGAGGCCGGAGTCGCCGTGCCTTCCAGCGCGTCGCTCATCAGGCGGTTCTCCATGTCCAGGTCGAAGCGCAGGTTGGCCAGCAGCCGCGCCGGGTTCGGGCACTGCGCGGCGTAGCCCTTGCGTGCCAGGGTGTAGACCTGGCCGCGGTCGCCGAAGTACTGCTCGCCGCCTTCCAGGTAGCGCAGGTCATGGCGGATGTTCATCGGGTGCGGCGTCCAGCCGAGGAACACCAGCCAGCGCTGGCGCTTCTCGGCCCGGCCGAGTTCGGCGAGCATCGCCTGCTCGCTGGACTCCACCAGCTTCCAGTCGCCGAGGCCGAACTGGTTGGCGTCGATCATCTTCTGGATCGACTGATTGGCCGGCGCGCCGGAGCCGATCCCGTACAGCTTGCGGTTGAAGCGTTGCCCTTGCGCGGCGAGGTCCTCGAAGCGGTGTACGCCGGCGTCCCAGACGTAGCGCGGCACCGCCAGGGTGAAGCGGGTGCCGTCGAGGTTGCGACCGAGGCGTTCGACCTGGCCGCTGGCGACGAACTTGTCGTGATAGTCCTGGTGCGCGGGCATCCAGCCGCCGAGGAAGGCGTCCACCTGGCCGTCGCGCAGGCCGCCATAGATGATCGGCACCGACAGGGTATCGATCTTCACCTGGTAGCCGAGGCTTTCCAGGAGAAACGCGGCAGTGGCGTTGGTTACCGCGATATCGCTCCAGCCTGGATCGGCCAGCCTGACGCGGGCACAGGCGGGGTCTTCGGCGTATAGCGAGGCGCTGCCCAGGAACAGGGTGGCGGCCAGCAGGCAGGTGGGAAGCCGGTTCATGGAAGTGCCCTCGTGCTCAGGGTTGCGGGAAGCGCGCGCGGCGCTCGAGATCGTCCAGGTCGATATGGTTGCGCATGTACTGCTGGCTGGCATCGACCCACGGCTGGTGGTCCCAGCTGGCCAGCCGTCCTCGCGCCAGCGCGGCGGCCACCAGGCGTCGGCGGCGCTGGCTGTCGAGTACGGCGCGGGTGATCGCGGGGATGTCCCAGCGTCGCCGGGCCTCGTCGAGGAACGCCTCGAACGTTCCGCGATGGGCCGGACTGGCGGCGAGGTTCTCGCGCTCCTGCGGGTCGTTGCGCAGGTCGTAGAGCAGGCAGGGGTCCTGCTCGGAGTAGATGAACTTGTAGTCGCCGCGGCGGATCATCATCAGCGGGCTGAGGGTGCCCTCGGCGGTGTATTCGCCGATCACCTCGTCATGCCCGCTGCCGTCGCGCAGGTGCGGCAGCAGCGAGCGGCCTTCCAGCGGCAGGCGTGGATCGACCTGGCCGCCGGCCAGCTCCACCAGGGTCGGCAGCAGGTCCACGGTGGATACCGAAGCGCCGATGCGGCGCGGCGCGAAGCGCGCCGGCGCATGGACCAGCAGCGGCACGCGCGCGGCCATCTCGAACCAGTGCATCTTGTACCAGAGGCCGCGCTCGCCGAGCATGTCGCCATGGTCGCCGGAGAACACCACGATGGTGTCGTCGGCCAGCCCGCATTCCTCCAGGGTCGCCAGCAGCGCACCGATCTGCGCGTCGACGTAGCTGCAGGCGCCGAAGTAGGCACGCCGGGCGGCGCGGATGCGCTCCTCGGGCAACGGCTTGTCCCACAGGTCGATGACCTTCAGCAGGCGTTGCGAATGAGGGTCCTGCTCCTCCTGGGCGAAGCGCTGGCGCGGCAGCGGGATGTCCTCGTCGCGGTAGAGATTCCAGTAGCTCGCCGGGATGCTGTAGGGGTCGTGCGGATGGGTCATCGACACGGTCAGGCAGAATGGCTGGCCGGCGTGCTGGCGAACATGGTCGTAGAGGTACTGGCGGGCCTTGAACACCACCTCCTCGTCGAAGTCCAGCTGGTTGGTGCGCACGCAGGGACCGGCCTGCAAAACCGAGGACATGTTGTGGTACCAGCTCGGGCGCACCTCCGGCTCGTCCCAGTTCACCGCCCAGCCATAGTCCGCCGGATAGATGTCGCTGGTCAGGCGTTCCTCGTAGCCGTGCAACTGGTCGGGACCGCAGAAGTGCATCTTGCCCGACAGCGCCGTGCGATAGCCGAGGTTGCGCAGGTAGTGGGCGTAGGTGGGGGTATCGGCGGCGAAGTCCGCGGCGTTGTCCCAGGCGCCGATGCGGGTAGGTAAGCGACCGCTGACCAGGGTGAAGCGCGACGGCGCGCAGAGCGGGCTGTTGCAGTATGCCGAGTCGAACACCACGGCCCGTTCGGCGAGGCGCGAGAGGTGAGGCATGCGCAGCGCCGAGCGCGGATCGTGAAGCGGCAGCAGCGGCGCGGCCATCTGGTCGGCCATGATGAACAGGATGTTCGGCGAGGTCTTCATCGGGCGGCTTATCCCATGCGATTGGGTTATGCGATAGTGCTGCGTCGATCATCAGTGCATCGAAATCCCTGGTAAACCGCATGGGGCTGGATGCGTTGGATAAGCCTGGCTTATGGGAGAACGCCTCATGCCGCTGTCCCTCGACCTGCTCCGGGTATTCGAGTCCGCCGCCCGCCAGCTCAGCTTCACCGCTGCCGCCGAGGAGCTGGGGACCACCCAGCCTGCGGTCAGCCAGCAGATCAAACGCCTGGAGAAAGAGCTGGCGACCCCTCTGTTCCAGCGCGTTCATCGAGGCATCGTGCTCACCGACGCCGGCCAGCTTCTGCTCCGCCACGTGGCCGCCGGCCTCGAGACGATCGATGCCGGCATCGCCGCGCTGGGCGCGCGCCAGCGCCACGAGGTGCTCCAGGTGGCCACCGACTACGCCTTCGCTGCCTACTGGCTGATGCCGCGCCTTCCGCGCTTCCATCAGGCCCATCCGCACCTGGACGTGAGCCTGGTGACCAGCGAGCGCGGCCTGGCCGGCCAGCGCGGCGATATCGACGTGGCGATCCTGTTCGGCGACGGTCGTTCCAAGCACGGCGAAGCGCACCGGCTGTTTCGCGAGGAGGTGTTCCCGGTCTGTAGCCCGCGCCTGGTCGAGGGATTGCAGTTGCCGCTGGCCAAGGCGCACCTGGCGCGCCTGCCGATGCTGCATCTGAAGCCGGCGCAGCACGCCCGCTGGTTCGACTGGCCGGCGTTGTTCGAAGCGTTGGCCATCGATCGGCAGCCGATTCCGGCGGTGCTCAGCTTCGACAACTACACCTTGCTGATCCAGGCGGCCATCGCCGGCCAGGGCGTGGCCATCGGCTGGCGCCACCTGGTCGACGGCCTGCTCGAACAGGGGCTGCTTTGCCGGCCCATTGGCGAGAGCTGCCTGTCGCGATACGGGTACTATGCGGTATTGCCGGAGCGCAAGCGGCGCCAGCGGCTGGTCGACGGTTTCGTCGACTGGCTACAGGCCGAGTTGCAGGCCGGCGGCGCTTGAAGAGGTGATGATGAACGAGTATTCCACCCCCCGCATCCAGGGCTTCCATGCTCACGTCTATTTCGATGCGCAGAGCATCGAGCGAGCCCGCGCCCTTTGCGAAGAGGCGGCGCGGCGCTTTCCGCTGAAGATGGGGCGGGTCCATGAGCGGCCGGTAGGGCCGCATCCGGACTGGAGCTGCCAACTGGCGTTCGCTCCCGAGGTGTTCGGCGAGCTGGTGCCCTGGCTGGCCATCCATCGGCAGGACCTGGTGGTGTTCATCCACCCGGTCACCGGCAACGATCTGCTCGACCATCGCGACCGAGCCATCTGGATGGGAGCCATTCGCCCGCTGGACCTGTCGATCCTGGACGAAGGCCCGCAACGCTATGACTTCGCCGTGCCTTGAGGCGCGGTCATCGTCATCCAGTCGTGCAGTTCGCATTGCAGCTCGCCCAGTGCCGTCACCAGGTCGTCGACGGCATCGGCGAGCTTGCGCACGGAGCTTTCGCCGCAGGCGATCTCCAGTTGGTGGCAGGCGCGTTCCACGGCGTGGGCGTGGATCAGCGAGGCCATGCCCGCCAGGCGGTGCGCCAGCTCGTTGAGTTCCTGGGTCTGCTCGCGCTCCTGGGCGCGCCGCAGCTTGCGGGTGTCTTCGTTGTTGCTGGTCATCAGCTGCGCGACGAGCAGGCGGCTGATCTCCGGTTGGTTGGCGCGGTCGCCCAGGGCGGCGGTCAGGTCGAACGTTCGCATGGGATCCTCAGATCAGCTCGTGGCGGCGGGCGAAATCGATCAGGCCGGCCAGGGAATGGGCGTTGAGTTTCAGCATGATGCGTGACTTGTAGGTGCTCACGGTTTTCTCGCTGAGGAACAGCTGCTGGGCGATGGCCTTGTTGGTATTGCCGTTGGCCAGGTACTGCAGCACGGTCATCTCGCGGTCGGAAAGGCTTTCCAGCATGCGGGCCTCGTTGTCGCGGCTCTGCTGGTTGATGCTGCGCAACGCCCCGGTGGGGAAGTGGATGTAGCCGGCCAGCACGGCCTTGGCGGCGAGCAGCAGCTCGGAGAGGTTTTCCCTTTTGCTGACGAAGCCCATGGCGCCGGCCTGCAGGCATCGCGGGGCGAACTGCGCCGGATTCTGCCGGGTCAGGACCAGGACCTTGGTGTCCAGCTTCAGGGACTTCAGGCGGGCTATCACTTCGAGACCGTCGATCTTGGGGATGCCGATGTCCAGGATGGCCAGGTCGGGAGACTTCTTGCGGGCTACCTGCAGGGCTTCGGCACCGTTGTCGGCCTCGCCGACGATGGTGAAACCGTCGCGCTCGAACAGCAAGCGCACGGCCAGGCGGATAGCGGGATGATCATCGACGATCAGCACCTTACTCATGCGAACCTTCTTTGAATGCGTTGGCTATTTGGGTGAGGCGCTATTCAAGGCTTCGGCAGAGTCGGCGGACAATAAGACGTTTCTGAAAGTGACCGTGAATTTTTCCTCACGGTTCTGGCAGCGTGCAACGCAAGGCCAGGCGCAGCGGGTTGCCTGCGCCTGGCGAATGCCGCTGTCAGGGTCTGTCAGCGTGCGTTGCGCACGCCTTCGGCCAGCTCGCCGCACAGGGCGAGGACATCCTTGACCGCCTGGGCATTGTCGCGGGCCTTGGCGATCCGGTCGATCAGCGCCGAGCCGACCACCACGCCGTCGGCCAACCGCGCGACCGCGGCGGCGTGTTCGGCGCTGCGGATGCCGAAGCCGATACCGATCGGCAGGTCGGTATGCCGGCGCAGGCGCGCCACCGCTTCCTCGACGTGTTCCAGGGTCGCCGCGTTGGCGCCGGTGACGCCGGCCACCGACACGTAGTAGACGAACCCGGAACTGCCTTCTAGCACCGTCGGCAGGCGCTGGTCGCCGGTGGTCGGGGTGGTCAGGCGGATGAAGTCGAGGCCGGCGGCCTGGGCCGGGTGGCAGAGGTCTTCGTTGTGCTCCGGCGGCAGGTCGACCACGATCAGGCCGTCCACTCCCACCTCCTTCGCCTCGGCGATGAAGCGTTCGACGCCGTAGTGGTGGATCGGGTTGAAGTAGCCCATCAGCACCAGGGGCGTCTCGCTGTCGCCGCTGCGGAATTCGCGGACCATCTGCAACGTCCTGGCCAGGGTCTGGCCGCCGTCCAGGGCGCGGATGTTGGCCAACTGGATGGCCGGGCCGTCCGCCATCGGATCGGTGAACGGCATGCCCAGTTCGATCACGTCGGCTCCGGCCGCCGGCAGGCCTTTGAGGATTTCCAGGGAAGACGCGTAGTCCGGGTCGCCGGCGGTGACGAAGGTCACCAGGGCGGCGCGGTTTTCCTGCTTGAGCTGGGCGAAGCGGGTCTGCAGGCGGCTCATGCTTTCGACTCCTGTTGCATGTGGTGCATGACGGTCTGCATGTCCTTGTCGCCGCGACCGGACAGGTTCACCACCATGATGTGCTCCTTGGGCAGGCTGGGCGCACGCTTGAAGACCTCGGCCAGGGCATGGGAGCTTTCCAGTGCCGGGATGATGCCTTCGAGGCGGCAGCAGGTGTGGAAGGCCTCCAGGGCTTCGTCGTCGGTGATCGAGGTGTACTCGACGCGGCCGGTGTCGTGCAGCCAGGCGTGTTCCGGGCCGATGCCGGGATAGTCGAGGCCGGCGGAGATGGAGTGTGCGTCGATGATCTGGCCATCCGCGTCCTGCAGCAGGAAGGTGCGGTTGCCGTGCAGCACGCCGGGAACCCCGCCGTTCAGGCTGGCCGCGTGCTTGCCGGTGTCGATGCCGTGGCCGGCGGCTTCCACGCCGACGATCTGCACCCCGGCGTCGTCGAGGAACGGGTGGAACAGGCCCATGGCGTTGGAGCCGCCGCCGATGCAGGCGACCAGCGAATCGGGCAGGCGCCCTTCCTTCTCGGCCAGTTGCTCGCGGGTTTCCTTGCCGATCACCGCCTGGAAGTCGCGGACCATCGCCGGGTACGGATGCGGGCCGGCGACCGTGCCGATCAGGTAGAAGGTGCTGTCGACGTTGGTCACCCAGTCGCGCAGCGCCTCGTTCATGGCGTCCTTCAGGGTACCGGTGCCGGCGGTCACCGGGATCACCTCGGCGCCCAGCAGCTTCATGCGGAAGACGTTGGCCTGCTGCCGGTCGATGTCGGTGGTGCCCATGTAGATCACGCACTGCAGGCCGAAACGCGCGGCGACAGTGGCGGTGGCCACGCCGTGCATGCCGGCGCCGGTCTCGGCGATGATGCGTTTCTTGCCCATGCGCCGGGCCAGGAGGATCTGGCCGATGCAGTTGTTGATCTTGTGCGCGCCGGTATGGTTCAGCTCCTCGCGCTTGAGGTAGATCTTCGCCCCGCCGCAGTGCTCGGTCAGGCGCTCGGCGAAGTACAGCGGGCTCGGCCGACCGACGTAGTCGCGCTGGAAGTAGGCCAGTTCCTCCTGGAACGCCGGGTCGTCCTTGGCCTTCTCGTACTCGCGGGCGAGGTCGAGGATCAGCGGCATCAGGGTCTCGGCGACGTACTGGCCGCCGAAGCGACCGAACAGGCCCTTGGCGTCGGGGCCGTTGCGATAGGAAGTCATGGAGGGCTCCAGGAAATGACGTATGGGCAGAATCTAATCCCCCCGCCGGGTAAAAGAAACCGATAAGATTGCTCAAACCTGTCAGGAAAACTCACGAATAGCCATGAGCCGCGACCTCCCTTCCCTGAATGCCCTGCGCGCTTTCGAAGCCGCTGCCCGGTTGCACAGCATCAGCCTGGCGGCTGAGGAACTGCACGTTACCCATGGCGCCGTGAGCCGGCAGGTGCGGTTGCTCGAGGACGATCTCGGGGTGGCCCTGTTCGGCAAGGATGGACGCGGCGTAAAACTCACCGATTCCGGCGTTCGCCTGCGTGACGCCTGCGGCGATGCGTTCGAGCGACTGCGTGGCGTCTGTGCCGAGCTGCGCCGGCAGACCGCCGAGGCCCCGTTCGTCCTCGGCGTACCCGGCAGCCTGCTGGCGCGCTGGTTCATCCCGCGGCTGGACCAGCTCAACCGTGCCCTCCCCGACCTGCGCCTGCAACTGTCCACCAGCGAGGGCGAGTTCGATCCGCGTCGTCCCGGCCTGGACGCCATGCTCTGGTTCGCCGAGCCGCCCTGGCCGGCGGACATGCAGGTCTTCGAACTGGCGCCCGAGCGCATGGGCCCGGTGGTCAGCCCGCGCCTGGCGCAGGAAACCGGCCTGGCCCAGGCGCCCGCCGCGCGGCTGTTGCAGGAGCCGCTGCTGCATACCGCCTCGCGACCCCAGGCCTGGCCGGCTTGGGCCGCGAGCCAGGGGCTGGCGGCGGAGGCGCTGCGCTATGGCCAGGGGTTCGAGCATCTCTACTACCTGCTGGAAGCGGCGGTGGCGGGCCTCGGCGTGGCCATCGCCCCGGAGGCGCTGGTCCGCGACGATCTCGCCGCAGGCCGCCTGGCGGCGCCCTGGGGCTTCATCGAGACCGATGCGCGCCTGGCCCTGTGGGTACCGGCGCGCCTGCACGATCCGCGTGCCGGGCGCCTGGCGCAATGGTTGCGGGAGCAGTTGGCAGGCTGAGCGCTGGCGATTTGCTGCACTTTTCCGGCTCGGCTAGTGTCCATTGAACAGAGGCGCCCGTCGGGCGCGAAGAACCAGGCATCGTCCGGGGAGAGAGTTCATGTCCAATCACCACACCTACAAGAAGATCGAACTGGTCGGCTCGTCCAAGACCAGCATCGAGGACGCCATCAACAACGCCCTCGCCGAAGCGGCGAAGAGCATCCAGCATCTGGAATGGTTCGAGGTGGTGGATACCCGCGGGCACATCGAGAACGGCGCCGTCGGCCATTACCAGGTGACCCTGAAAGTAGGGTTCCGTATCGCCAATAGCTGATGGCACCCTGGAAACCTGTCCACGATCGCCTGCGCCCTGGAAAGGCCGCCGTGTCTTTCCGCTTCGCCGGATCATGCACAGGCTATGAGGGCGGCGTGCCTCCATGGGCGGCGCGCTCGTCTCAACCTTGCCGCATTTGGCAAGCCTGACCCGTTCGGGTCTTCATCCATGCAACGAGGGAATGTGTTCATGAAGAAGTTGATGTTGGCAGTCGGCCTGTTTGCCGTGGCGGGCAGCGCATTCGCCGCCAAGCCCTGTGAGGAACTGAAAGCCGAGATCGATGCGAAGATCAAGGCCAACGGCGTTCCTGCCTACACCCTGGAAATCGTCGACAAGGGCAGCGTCACCGACAAGAAGGTAGTCGGCACCTGCGACGGCGGCACCAAGGAAATCGTCTACCAGCGCGGCTGATGCAGCGCCTGCGACGAGCAGTATCCGGGGCCGGCTTTCCCATGGGAGCCGGCCCTTTCTTTTTGCCGCGATGAGTACCCTGCCAACGATGGGTCTTGTTGCAGTTCGTCGAGAAGGCGTGCCATCTAACGGATTAATCCCAAAGTCTGTGTTAGGTTTTTCGGCACGCCCAGATGGCCTTGTGCCTTACTTCCGGATTGTCCGACTCATGGAAGACGGATTTCGGAATATTCCTGCTTACCCGCTGTAGCCGCTGGGCCAACATCGCGCCTTTCTGTATTTCAAGGAATGAAATCGTGGCTCTCCATCGCCTGGCCTTTATCTTCCTGTGCCTGCCGCTCATGGCCAGCGCCGCCCCCTTCACCTCCCCCGGCGACCGCGACCTGATCCGCGACCGCCAGCAGCGCCTGCTGGACGAACAGCGCAAGCGCCTGGAGGAACTCCAGCAACTGCCCGGCAAGGGAGCGCCCGCCGCTGCGGATGCCTCCGGCGACGACGAGCGCTGCTTCGAGATCCGCCGCATCGAGCTGGAGGGCGCCGGGCACCTCGGCGAAAGCGCGCGTCGCCAACTGCTGGCGCCCTACCAGGGGCGCTGCCTGGGCGTCGGCCAGCTCAATGCGCTGCTCAAGGCCGTCACCGACCATTACCTGGATCGCGGCTACGTCACCACCCGCGCCTACCTGCCACAGCAGGACCTGGCCTCCGGGACCCTGCGCATCATCGTCGTCGAAGGCCGCCTGGAGGGCCTGGACAGCTCCGCGCTGGCCAGCCCGCGCGAACTGGCGATGAGCTTTCCGGGCAGGACCGGCGAGTTGCTCGACCTGCGCGAACTGGAGCAACTGGTCGACCAGTTGAGCCGCCTGCCGTCGCGCCAGGCGCAACTGGAGCTGGTGCCCGGCAGCGAGGTCGGCGGCAGCCGGGTGCGTCTCAAGGGCGAGCGCGACAAGCCCTGGCGGGTCTCCGCCACGCGCAACAACGACGGCGACGTCAGCACCGGCGAGCAGCAGATGGGCCTGGGCCTGGACTGGGACAGCCCGCTGGGCCTGGCCGACCAGCTCAACCTGCGCGCCAACCGCGACGCGGTGACCGACCGCTGGCGCCATTCCGACAGCCAGAGCCTGTTCTACAGCCTGCCCTGGGGCTGGTGGACCTTCACCTACGGCTACAGCCAGAGCGACTACCGCACGCGCAACGAGGCCAGCGGCTTCCCCTTCAAGCTCGATGGCGACAGCCGCAGCCACCAGTTCCGCGCCGAACGCGTGCTGCACCGCGACGGTGTGAGCAAGACCGCCATGAGCCTGGGGCTCAGCCACCAGCGCACCAACAACTATGTCGAAGACACCCGCCTGGAAGACCAGAGCACGCGGATCACCGAGACCCAGCTCGGCTTCAACCACGGCCGGCGGATCGGCAGCGGCTTCGTCAACCTCGACCTCGGCTGGCAGCAGGGCATCGGCGCCCTTGGCGCGCAGGGTCGCGGCCACCCGCAGGCGGGCGATCCGCATGCGCGCTACGACAAGTACAGCCTGACCCTCAGCTACCTGCAGCCGTTCCAGCTATGGGGCGAGCGCTTCAGCTTCGACAGCCTGGCCACTGGGCAGAGGAGCGAGGACGTGCTGTTCAGCCCGCAGCGCATCAGCCTCGGCGGCAACAGCTCGGTGCGCGGCTTCAAGGACCAGACCCTGACCGGCGACAGCGGCGGCTACTGGCGCAACCAGTTGCGCTGGCGGCGCGCGGTGGAGTGGGCGCCGCTGCGGCCCTGGCTGCAGGAATACGGCGTGGCCTTCGCCTACGACGTCGGCGTGATCCGCCACGACCGCTACAACGACGGCGCCAGCGGGCGCATGAGCGGCAACGCCATCGAACTGGATGCCCGGGGCCGCTATTTCGCCGCCAGCGTCGGCTTCGCCCGCTCGCTGGAGCGGCCCAGCGCCATTGAGCGGCGCGAGCACCCGATCTATTTCCGGGTCGACGCGTTCTTCTGAAGACGCGGCGACCTCCTGAACGCTTTAGGAAAGCGCCTACCTGCATCGAGGCCCTTTCCTTGGAAAACCTTGCTTAACCTCGCCGGGCCCCTACCCGCCAAGGAGTAACGATATGGACATCCGCAGCCCGCTGAACCAGTGCATCGCCCTGTCCCTGGCCGGCATCCTGTTCCTCAACCCGATCGTCGCCACGGCGGCGGGGCTGGCGCTGGACAAGGCCGCCGGCGGCAACACCGGCCTGGGCCAGGCGGGCAACGGCGTGCCCATCGTCAATATCGCCACGCCCAACGGCGCCGGGTTGTCGAACAACCATTTCCGCGACTACAACGTCGGCGCCAACGGGCTGATCCTCAACAACGCTACCGGCAAGACCCAGGGTACCCAGCTCGGCGGGATCATCCTCGGCAACCCCAACCTCAAGGGCCAGGCGGCGCAGGTGATCCTCAACCAGGTCACCGGCGGCAACCGCAGCACCCTGGCCGGCTACACCGAGGTGGCCGGGCAGTCGGCGCGGGTGATCGTCGCCAACCCGCACGGCATCACCTGCCAGGGCTGCGGCTTCATCAACACGCCGCGCGCGACCCTCACCACCGGCAAGCCGATCATGGACGGCCAGCGCCTGGAGCGCTTCCAGGTGGACGGCGGCGACATCGTCGTCGAAGGCGCCGAACTGAACGTCGGCAACCTCGAACAGTTCGACCTGATCACCCGCAGCGCCAAGCTCAACGCCAAGCTCTACGCGAAGAACCTCAACATCGTCACCGGCCGCAACGACGTCCAGGCCGACAGCCTGCAGGCCACGCCGCGCGCCGCCGATGGCAGCGAGAAGCCGCAGCTGGCGATCGACAGCTCGGCGCTGGGCGGGATGTACGCCGGGGCGATCCGCCTGGTCGGCACCGAGCAGGGCGTGGGGGTGAAGCTGGCCGGCGACATGGCCGCCAGCGGCGGCGACATCCGCATCGACGCCAGCGGCAAGCTGAGTCTGGCCCAGGCCTCCAGCCAGGGCGACCTGAAGATCGCGGCCCAGGCCGTGGAGCTGAATGGCAAGACCTACGCCGGCGGCAGCGCCGAGATCCGCAGCGCGGAGGAACTGGTCAACCGGCAGAGCCTGGCGGCGCGCGAACGCATCGCGCTGGACGCCGCGCGCCTCGACAACGCCGGGGTGATCGAAGCCGGCGTCGAGCCAGACGAGCGGCGCAACGCCCGCGGCGACCTCGAGCTGCGCAGCGGCACCCTGCGCAACGCCGGCAGCCTGGTGGCCAGCCGCGCGCTGGAAGCGAAGGCGAGCCAGGCGCTGGACAACCAGGGCGGCAGCCTGAAGGGGGCGACCGTCCGGGTCGACGGCGGACACCTGGACAACCGTGGCGGCAAGCTGCTCGCCGAGGGCGAACTGCGGGTCGAGGCGAGCAGCCTGGATAACCGCCAGGACGGCCTGTTGCAGAGCCGGGACCGCGCCGTGGTCAAGACCCGTGGCGATCTCGACAACCGTGGCGGCCAGGTGATCGGCCTGAACGATCTGGAGGTCGGCGCGGCGACGCTCGACAACGGCCAGCAAGGCCTGCTCGGCAGCCAGCAGTCCACCCGCGTCAGCGCCCAGGCGCTGGTCAACCGGGGGGGACGGCGAAGTCTCCGGCAAGCGCGTCGAGGCCCGCGTCGGCAGCCTCGACAATCGCGGCGGCAAGCTGATCGGCGACGACCTGCTGGTGGTCGCCAGCGGTGCCATCGACAACCGCCTCGGCTTGTTCTCCGCAGCCAACCGCCTCGACCTGCGGGCGCGCAGCCTGGACAACAGCGGCAAGGGCACTCTGAGCAGCCGGGGCGGCCTGGAGGTCAGCCTCGGCGGCCTGCTGGACAACCGCGATGAAGGCAACCTGCTCAGCCAGGGCGCGCAGCGCGTGACGGTGGGGCAACTGGACAACCGCGCCGGCGGCCTGCTGTCGAGCCGCAGCGAGTTGAACGTCCACGGCGCCAGCCTGGACAACCGTGGCGGCGTGCTGGTGGCCGACGCCGGCCTGAGCGCCACGGGAGGCGCCTTCGACAACCGCGACGGCGGCAGCGCCAGCGGCAAGGCTGGCGTGCGCGTGGAGGTCGCCAGCCTGCGCAACGACCAGGGTGGCAAGCTGCTCAGCGATGGCCGCCTGGACCTCGCAGCGAACGCCGTCGGCAACGCCGGAGGGCGTATCGCCGCCAAGGGCGACCTGCAGGCGACGCTTGGCAGCCTGGCCCAGCAAGGTGGCGAACTGGTCAGCGAAAAGACCCTGAAGGTCGCGGCCGACACGCTCGACAACAGCCAGTCCGGGCTGATCGCCGCGAATGGCGGCATCGCTATCGAGGCGCGGCAGGTCGACAACCGCGCCGGCGAGATTTCCAGCACCTCGAAGGTCGCCGTGAACGCCCGCGAGCAACTGGACAACCGCGGCGGCAAGGTCATCGGCGACAGCGGCCTGCGCCTCACCGTGCAGCGCCTGCTGAACCAGGCCAAGGGGGTGCTGGCCGGGCGCGACGGCCTGAGTCTGGACGGCGGCGAACTGTTCAACGGCGACGGCGGTCGGCTCGACAGCCAGAACGGCCTGAGCGTGAGCCTCGGCGGCGTGCTGCACAACCAGGGCGGCGCGCTGGTCAGCGAAGGCAGCCTGACGGCGCGCGCCGCGCGCCTGGACAACCGTGGCGGGACCTTCTCCAGCGCCGGTGCGCTGGCGCTGACCAGCCAGGCCGCGCTGGACAACCAGGGCGGCAGGCTGCTCAGCGATGCCGGCGTGACGCTGAAGGGCGCCAGCCTCGACAACAGCCGTTCCGGCGTGATCAGCGCCAAGGGTGCGGTGGATATCCGCACCGGCGTGCTGGACAACAGCCGCAACGGCGGCATCGGCAGCAACGCCGGCATCACCCTGGTGGCCGCCCGGCTGGACAACGGCCAGCAGGGCCGGGTCAGCGCCAAGGGCCTGCTCGACGCCAACCTGAAAGGCCTCGACCAGCGCGGAGGCGGCGTTCTGGTCAGCGAAACCGGCGTCACCCTCGACCTCAATGGCGGCACGCTGGTCAACCGCGACGGCGGCCTGATCGCCACGCCCGGCGCGCTGCTGCTGCGCCAGCTCGGCGCGGTGGACAACGGCGCCGGCGGGGAAATTTCCAGCGACCGCGCCTTCACCCTCGCCGCCGCCAGCCTGGACAACCGCGGCGGGCGCCTGATCGGCGCCGCCAGCCTGACCCTGCGCATCGCCCAGGCCCTGGACAACAGCCTGGGCGGGGTGATCTCCGGCGCCGCCGGCCTGGACATCGCGGCCGCTCGCCTGGACAACAGCGCCAAGGGCACCCTGGCCAGCCGCGCCGGCATCGACCTGCGCGTCGACGGCGCGCTGGACAACCACGCCGAAGGCACCGTTTCCGGCGCCCGCCTGACGCTCGCCAGCGCCTCCCTGGACAACAGCGGCAAGGGCCTGCTCTCCGGCAACGCCGGCCTGAGCGTCGCCACTGGCGCGCTGGACAACGCCGAGGGTGGCCAGTTGATCAGCCAGGGCGTGCTGGACGTCAGCAGCGCCGACCTCGACAACCGTGGCGGCGCCCTCAGTGGCAAGCAGTCGCTGCGCCTGAGCGCCGCCAACCTGGACAACCGTGGCGGCCTGCTGACCAGCGACGGCGAACTGGAACTGACGGCAGGGCGCGTCGACTCCGCCGACGGCGGCGAAATCTCCGCCCGGGGCGACCTGCGCCTGACGGTCGAGCGCCTGGTGCAACGCCAGGGCCGGCTGATCGGCGAGCGCGGCGTCAGTCTCGACCTGCGGGGCGGCGACCTGGACAACCAGGGCGGCCTGATCAGTGCCCGCGGCCCGCTGAGCATCGAGCGGCTGAACGTCCTCGACAACCGCCAGGGCGGCGAGATTTCCAGCCAGCAGGGCTTCGAGCTGCTGGCCAGGCGCATCGACAACGGCCAGCAGGGGCGCATCATCAGCGCCGGGAAACTGCGCCTGGACGCCGACGCGCTGGGCAACGCCGGCGCCGGCCTGCTCTCCGGATGGCAGGGCCTGACGGTGACAGGCGGGAGCCTGGACAACAGCGCCGGCGGCACCCTTTCGAGCAAGGACGGCGAGCTGGCCATCAGCCTCGGCGGCGCGCTGGACAACCACGGCCAGGGCGCCCTGGTCAGCAAGGGCGCGCAACGGATCGACGCCGCCAGCCTGGATAACGCCCAGGGCATCGTCTCCGGCGAAAGCGACGTGACCCTGAGCATCGCCGGGAAGCTGGACAACGGCCAGGGCGGCCTGGTCTCGGCGCAGCGCGCGCTGAGCTTCGAGCGCGACGATACGCTGCTGAACAACGCCGGCGGCCGGATCAACGGCGGCAGCCTGCTGCTCAAGGGCGCCAGCCTGGATAACAGCGACGGCCAGTTGATCAGCCAGGGCCGGCTCGACGCCATCCTCGGCGGCGCCCTGGTCAACGCCGGCGCGGCGCGCCTGGCCAGCGGCGGCGACCTGCTGCTGCGCAGCGCCAGCGTCGACAACCGCGGCGGCAAGCTGGTCAGCCAGGGGCTGCTGGAGATCACCACCGGCAGCCTCGACAACAGCGCCTCCGGCACCCTCGCCAGCCAGGCCGACATGAGCCTGCGCCTGGGCGGCGGCGCCCTGCGCAACCAGCAGGACGGCCTGATCTTCAGCCAGGCCGGCGCCCTCGAGGTGCAGGCCGGCAGCCTGGACAACCGCCAGGGCACGCTCCAGGCCCAGGGCGACAACCGGCTGCGTATCGGTGGCGCGCTGGACAACCAGGGCGGCCGCCTGGACAGCCGGGCCGGCAACCTCGACCTGCAGAGCGGCAGCCTCGACAACGGCGCCGGCGGCGTGCTCAACAGCGCCAAGGGTTGGCTGACGCTGGTCACCGGGCTGTTCGACAACAGCGCCGGCGTCACCCAGGCGCAGTCGCTGGAGATTCGCGCCGGGCAAGGCGTGCGCAACCAGCAGGGCCATCTCTCGGCGCTGGGCGGCGACAACCGCATCGTCACCGCCGACTTCGACAACCAGGGTGGCGGCCTCTACGCCAGCGGCCTGCTCAGCCTCGACGGCCAGCGTTTCCTCAACCAGGGCGCGGCGGCGGGCCAGGGCGGCAAGGTCGGCGCCGGGCGCATCGACTTCAGCCTGGCCGGCGCGCTGGCCAACCGCTTCGGCCAGTTGGAAAGCGAAAGCGAGCTGCACCTGCGCGCCGCCGCGATCGACAACAGCGGCGGCAGCCTGCGCGCCCTCGGCCGCAGCGGCAGCACGCGGCTGGTCGCTGGCGGCCTGAACAACGCCTACGGCGTGCTGGAAAGCGCCAACCAGGACCTCGACCTGCAACTGGGCAGCCTGGCCAACGCCGGCGGGCGCATCCTCCACACCGGCAACGGCACCTTCGGCCTGGATTCCGCGCAGGTGATCCGCGCCGGCGGCGAACTGACCACCAATGGCCTGCTGGACATCCGCGCCAGCGAATGGACCAACAGCAGCGTGCTGCAAGCCGGACGCCTGAACCTGGACATCGGCACCTTCCGCCAGACGGCCGAGGGCAAGCTGCTGGCGGTGCAGTCCTTCACTGGCCGCGGCGGCGACTGGAGCAACGACGGCCTGCTGGCCAGCGACGGCAGCTTCCGCCTCGACCTGAGCGGCGGCTACCGTGGCAACGGCCGCGCCACCAGCCTCGGCGACTTCGCCCTGAACGCCGCCAGCCTCGACCTCGGCAACGCCGCCAGCCTCGCCGGCGGCGCCAATGTCACGCTCGGCGCCGGCAACCTGCTGGTCAACCGTGGGCGGATCACCGCCGCCGGCGACCTCGTGGCCAGCGCCGCGAGCCTGAACAACTACGGCACCCTGGGCGGCGGCGGCAACCTGCGATTGAACGCGCCCGCCCTGCTCAACGAGCGCGGGTTGCTGTTCAGTGGCGCCGACATGACCCTGCGCGCCGGCGACATCACCAACCTCTACGGGGATGTGTACAGCCTCGGCAGGCTGGATATCGCCCGCGACGATGCCGGCAACCGTGCCGCCAGCCTGCGCAACCTTTCCGGGGTGATCGAGAGCGGCAAGGACTTCAGCCTGCGTGCCAGCCTGATCGAGAACCGTCGCGCCGTGCTGGAAAGCAAGTCGGGCCTGTACACCGCGAAGATGGAGCAGACCGCCTGCATCGAAGGCGTCAACGCGGGCGACTGCAGCGGCAAGCGCAACGCCATCTGGACCATCACCCAGCGCGACAAGACCGAGGTCACTGCCAGCAGCGCCATGGGGCAACTGCTGGCCGGAGGCGACTTCGCCATCGACGGCGGCACCCTGAACAACCTTTCCAGCCTGATCGGCAGCGGCGGCAACCTCACCGCCAACCTCGAAGTCCTCGACAACCAGGGCCTGGAAACCGGCGAGCTGGAAACCATCCGCGTGCTGCGTACCGCTCGCGGCGGCGATATCGGCGGCATCGACCAGAAGTCGCGCAACTTCACCAACCTCTACTGGTACCAGAGCGCCAATTTCGACCCGGCGCGCGCGGGCGAGATTCCCGCCGCGCTCAACGCGATCCTCAGCGACTGGTCCTTCGAGTACGAATTCCCGAGCAAGGGGCCGACCCCGATCAGCAGTGGCGACCAGTCCTACGCAGCGGTGATCCAGGCCGCCGGCGACGTCACGGTCAATGCCAGCACGCGCATCGACAACGGCGTCACCCGCCCCGGCTACACCTTCGTCGGCAGCGGCCGCCAGGTGGGCGACAGCGCGGTGGGCGGCAGCGGGGTTTCGGTGGTCGTGCCGCTGACCTCGCAACTGCCGCCCGACCTGGCGCGGCGCCAGGTCAACCCGGTTACCCTGCCCGGCTTCAGCCTGCCCCAGGGTGACAACGGCCTGTTCCGTCTCAGCTCGCGCTTCGCCGAGGACGGCAATGGCAGCGCCGCGCTCGGTGCCGGCGCCGACCGCACCCAGGGCGGTAGCGGCGTCTCGGTCGGCCAGCAAGGCGCCGGCAACGCCGCCGGTACCTGGCAGGGCCAGGGCGTGCGAGTCGACGGCCTGGCTGGCGCGGCCAACGTCCAGGGTCAGGGCGGCAGCACGCTCGGCGGTAGCCTGCCGGGCGTCGCCCGGGTCCAGGGCGTGCCCGGCAACGCCACGCCGAGCGCCAGCCACAAGTACCTGATCGAGACCAACCCGGCGCTCACCGAACTGAAGCAGTTCCTCAACTCGGACTACCTGCTCAGCGGCCTGGGCATGAACCCGGACGATAGCAAGAAGCGTCTCGGCGACGGTCTCTACGAGCAGCGGCTGATCCGCGACGCGGTGGTGGCGCGCACCGGCCAGCGCTACATCGACGGGCTGAGCAGCGACGAGGCGCTGTTCCGCTACCTGATGGACAACGCCATCGCTTACAAGGACCAACTGCACCTGCAACTGGGTGTGGGCCTGAGCGCGGAGCAGATGGCGGCGCTGACCCACGACATCGTCTGGCTGGAAGAGGTCGAGGTGAACGGCGAGAAGGTCCTCGCGCCGGTGGTCTACCTGGCTCAGGCGGAGGGTCGGCTGGCACCCAACGGTGCGCTGATCCAGGGCCGCGACGTGAAGCTGGTGAGCGGCGGCGACCTGCATAACGTCGGCACCCTGCGCGCGCGGAACGACCTCTCGGCGACGGCCGACAACCTCGACAACAGCGGCCTGATCGAGGCCGGCAAGCGCCTCGACCTGCTTGCCGGCGACTCGATCCGCAACCGCCAGGGCGGGGTCATCGCCGGGCGTGACGTGAGCCTCACCGCGCTGACCGGCGACGTGATCAACGAACGCAGCGTGACCCGCTACGACAGCGCGCTCGACGGCCGCACCTGGGAACGCAGCTTCGCCGACAGCGCCGCGCGGGTGGAGGCGGCGAACAGCCTGAACGTCCAGGCCGGACGCGACATCGCCAACCTCGGCGGGGTGCTGCAGAGCCGCGGCGACCTCAGCCTCGACGCCGGACGCGACGTCACCGTCGCCGCCGTCGAGGACCGCCAGGGCCAGACCCGCTGGAGCACGTCGCGGCTCCAGAGCGTGACCCAGCTCGGCGCCGAAGTCAGCGCCGGGCGGGACCTGAACGTCAGCGCCGGCCGCGACTTGACGGCGGTGGCCAGCACCCTCGAAGCGCGCCGCGACATCGCCCTCTCCGCCGGGCGCGACGTGACCCTGGCGGCGGCGGCGAACGAGGAGCATGCCTACAGCAAGACCAGGAAGGTCACCTACCAGGAAGACAAGGTTGCCCAGCAAGGCACCCGCGTGGACGCCGGCGGCGACCTGGCGATCAATGCCGGACAGGACCTGCGCCTGATCGCGAGCCAGGCCAGCGCCGGCGACGAGGCCTACCTGGTGGCCGGCGACAAGCTGGAACTGCTGGCCGCCAACGACAGCAACTACTACCTGTACGACAAGAAGAAGAAAGGCGACTTCGGCCGCAAGGAAACCCGGCGCGACGAAGTCACCGACGTCAAGGCGGTGGGCAGCCAGATCAGCAGCGGCGGCGACCTCACTCTGCTCAGCGGCGGCGACCAGACCTACCAGGGCGCGAAGCTGGAATCGGGCAACGACCTGGCCATCGTCAGCGGCGGCGCGGTGACCTTCGACGCGGTGAAGGACCTGCACCAGGAGAGCCACGAGAAGAGCAAGGGCGACCTGGCGTGGCAGTCGTCGAAGGGCAAGGGCCAGACCGACGAAACCGTGCGCCAGAGCCAGATCGTGGCCCAGGGGAATCTGGCGATCAAGGCCGTGGAAGGGCTGAAGATCGACCTTAAGCATATCGACCAGAAGACCGTGAGCCAGACCATCGACGCGATGGTGCAGGCGGATCCGCAACTGGCGTGGCTGAAGGAGGCCGAGCAGCGCGGGGATGTGGACTGGCGCATGGTGCAGGAGGTGCACGATAGCTGGAAGTACAGTAACTCGGGCATGGGGCCGGCGACGCAGATAGCTGTCGCCATCGCGGCGGCAGCCATCGGTGGCATGGCGGCAGCGGGAGCGCTCAGTGGAGCAGGAGTGGGTGCCAGTAGCTTCGCCATGGGCGCAGGAGTTGGTGCGGCAGGAAGCCTGTCGGGCACGGCAGCGGTCAGCCTGATCAACAACAAGGGCGATCTCGGGAAGGTGCTGAAAGACAGCTTCAGTAGCGACAGTCTGAAGCAGATTGCTATTGCGAGCCTGACCGGGGGGCTGACGGCTGAGTACTTCGACGGGATTCTTCAGACCAAGACTGATCCGCTTACTGGAAAGGTCACGGTAGACCTCAGCAGCCTATCTGGTGTTGGTCGCTTCGCTGCCAATCAGGCGATGCAGAACGCTACATCCACTGTACTGAGCCAGGCCTTGGGCCAGGGCGGGAGCCTGAACGAGGCGCTGAAGAGCGCGCTCTACAACAGTTTCGCGGCGGCAGGTTTCAACTTCGTCGGCGATATCGGCCAGGAATACAGCCTGAAGCCAGGCGATCCTTCGATGGTGACCATGCACGCCCTGATGGGTGGCCTGGCGGCGCAGGTCAGCGGTGGCGATTTCGCCACGGGCGCCGCGGCGGCTGGCGCCAATGAAGCGCTGGTGGCCAAGCTAGACCAGGCCTTCAAGAGCTTGAGCCCTGAGAACCGTGAAGCCATGGTCACTATGGGGTCGCAATTGGTTGGTGTTCTGGCTGCGGCGGTACGCGATCCCGATGCGACAGGCAAAGCTCTGGAAAGCGCTGCTTGGGTAGCGAAGAACTCGACGCAATACAACTTCCTCAACCATCAGGATGTGGCCGATCTGGATAATGCCTTGCAGAAATGCAAGTCCCAGGGAAATTGCCGTCAGGTAGAGGAAGAGTTCAAGGCGCGTAGCGACGAGAACCGGCGGAGGTTGAATGGCTGCGTGGCTGTGGGTAATTGCGCGGAGATTCGTGCGGAGATCGATGCGGGGTCTACGGCTCTCAACGAGCTGGTGGCCCGGCAGGAAACAGCTAATCCGGGAGGAAGTGACAGCGATATAGCCTACGGTTTCCTGATGGGCCGAAATGTTGTCGACTGGACGACGGCTGGTCAGTTGCACCTGGAGCAGACCGCCAACCTCTGGTGGAACGGTAATCCACAGTGGCAGAAGGAAGTCGGTGCATACCTGGACCAGACGGGGTTCAATCCGTTCGGAATCGGCGTTCCGGCAATGGGCGGTGCCGCTGGCAAGGTAACGGCCAAGGCGCTCATGAATGCGCTGAAGGCGGGAGAGTTGCCCAAAGGAGAGGTGGCCCCAGGAAAGGCTAATCTGCCTACCATTGGGGCGTT
>NZ_KV800294.1:0-789 GCF_001810205.1 Pseudomonas sp. HMSC076A11
AGAGCGGCGTGGGCAAGGGCGGCCGAGATTAGAGCAGGGAAAATAAATCTGTCCCCTTTTTTCAAACTTTATGATTTATGATTCTGCGGCAACGGCTGCAAGCCGCGCTCCGAGCTTGGTACTTCCAAAATGATTGCATATGACTTGTACGGAACAAAAAATCTCAGCCTTTTTCTGGCAAGAGAGCATATAGATAAAATTTTTGGAGTGTCTCTTGATGAAAGAAATAGTTCTTATCAAGGAGGGGATTACTACATGCTTGGTAGTAATGATTCGGAGAATTTTATTCTGAAAGCCAATCTTGACCCTCTTGATGATGAACCAGTAGAGTTAAATTTTCCTGACTACCCTATTTTGCTCTATATAAACGCCACGACACGTTCATCTGCTATAGAAGGGGTAATCAAGAAGGGTGCATGCTTTAAGCTGCTCAGGCATGAAATGTTCTAGGAATGAAAGAATAAAGGGGACAGATTTGAATGGCACTTACTTAACCCTTTTCGGGTGACCGTGTTTCTTGATCGCTGCCCGAGCAGATTGACGTGTACAGGTCAGTAATGGGTAGGGCTTTGGCCTTCGCTTGAGGGCTCTGGGTTCAACTCGCCCGGAGCGATTGCCGACACGCTGTTGCGCGACCAGAACCAGCAGGCCTCGAAGAGTCGTACCTCCGTCAGGATCATCGTCGACTTGCCGCCACGCCAGCCATAGCTGGAGGCTGTGCTTGCAGCATAAAGGGGACCATAAAGGGGACGGACCATAAAGGGGACAGATTTATTTTCCCTACTCTAA
>NZ_KV800295.1:0-3551 GCF_001810205.1 Pseudomonas sp. HMSC076A11
ATGGACGATCTATTGCAACGCGTACGGCGCTGCGAAGCGCTGCAGCAACCCGAATGGGGCGATCCGTCGCGCCTGCGCGACGTGCAGGCGTACCTGCGCGGCAGTCCGGCGCTGATCCGCGCCGGCGACATCCTGGCCCTGCGCGCGACCCTGGCGCGGGTCGCCCGCGGCGAGGCGCTGGTGGTGCAGTGCGGCGACTGCGCCGAGGACATGGACGACCACCATGCCGAGAACGTGGCGCGCAAGGCCGCCGTGCTGGAACTGCTGGCCGGCGCCCTGCGCCTGGCCGGCCGGCGGCCGGTGATCCGCGTCGGGCGCATCGCCGGGCAGTACGCCAAGCCGCGTTCCAAGCCGCACGAGCAGGTCGGCGAGCAGACCCTGCCGGTCTATCGCGGCGACATGGTCAACGGCCGCGAGGCCCATGCCGAGCAGCGCCGGGCCGATCCGCAGCGGATCCTCAAGGGCTATGCGGCGGCGCGCAACATCATGCGCCACCTGGGCTGGGACGCCGCGTCCGGGCAGGAGGCGAATGCCTCGCCGGTCTGGACCAGCCACGAGATGCTGCTGCTCGACTACGAGCTGTCGATGCTGCGCGAGGACGAGCAGCGCCGGGTCTACCTCGGTTCGACCCACTGGCCGTGGATCGGCGAGCGCACCCGCCAGGTCGACGGCGCCCATGTGGCGCTGCTGGCCGAGGTGCTCAACCCGGTGGCCTGCAAGGTCGGCCCGGAGATCGGCCGCGACCAGTTGCTGGCGCTCTGCGAGCGCCTCGACCCGCGCCGCGAGCCGGGGCGCCTGACGCTGATCGCGCGGATGGGCGCGCAGAAGGTCGGCGAGCGCCTGCCGCCGCTGGTGGAGGCGGTGCGCGCGGCCGGGCACCCGGTGATCTGGCTGAGCGACCCGATGCACGGCAACACCATCGTCGCGCCCTGCGGCAACAAGACCCGCCTGGTGCGCAGCATCGCCGAGGAGGTGGCGGCGTTCCGCCTGGCGGTGTCCGGCTCCGGCGGCGTGGCCGCCGGGCTGCACCTGGAGACCACCCCGGACGACGTCACCGAGTGCGTCGCCGATTCCAGCGGCCTGCACCAGGTCAGCCGGCACTACACCAGCCTCTGCGATCCGCGGCTGAACCCCTGGCAGGCACTCAGCGCGGTGATGGCCTGGTCCGGCGCAGAAGCGATCCCGAGCGCAACCTTCCCCCTGGAGACCGTGGCATGAGCGGCATTCCCGAAATCACCGCCTATCCCTTGCCGACTGCCCAGCAGTTGCCGGCCAACCTGGCGCGCTGGAGCCTGGAGCCGCGGCGCGCGGTGCTGCTGGTGCACGACATGCAGCGCTACTTCCTGCGCCCGCTGCCCGAGAGCCTGCGCGCCGGGCTGGTGGCCAACGCCGCGCGGCTGCGCCGCTGGTGCGTCGAGCAGGGCGTGCAGATCGCCTACACCGCCCAGCCGGGCAGCATGACCGAGGAGCAGCGCGGCCTGCTCAAGGACTTCTGGGGGCCGGGCATGCGCGCCAGTCCGGCCGACCGCGAGGTGGTCGAGGAGCTGGCGCCGGGGCCGGACGACTGGCTGCTGACCAAGTGGCGCTACAGCGCCTTCTTCCACTCCGACCTGCTCCAGCGGATGCGCGCCGCCGGCCGCGACCAGTTGGTGCTGTGCGGCGTATACGCCCACGTCGGGGTGCTGATCTCCACGGTCGACGCCTACTCCAACGATATCCAGCCGTTCCTGGTGGCCGACGCCATCGCCGACTTCAGCGAGGCGCACCACCGCATGGCCCTGGAATACGCCGCCAGCCGCTGCGCGATGGTGGTCACCACCGACGAGGTGCTGGAATGAACGCCCTGCCCACATCGCTGTTGCAGCGCCTGCTCGAACGGCCGGCGCCGTTCGCCTTGCTCTACCGCCCGGAAAGCAATGGCCCGGGCCTGCTCGACGTGATCCGCGGCGAGGCGCTCGAACTGCACGGCCTGGCCGACCTGCCGCTGGACGAGCCCGGCCCGGGCCTGCCGCGCCATGACCTGCTGGCGCTGATTCCCTACCGGCAGATCGCCGAGCGCGGCTTCGAGGCGCTCGATGACGGCACGCCGCTGCTGGCGCTGAAGGTCCTGGAGCAGGAACTGCTGCCGCTGGAGCAGGCCCTGGCGCTGCTGCCGAACCAGGCGCTGGAACTGAGCGAGGAAGGTTTCGACCTCGACGACGAGGCCTACGCCGAAGTGGTCGGGCGGGTCATCGCCGACGAGATCGGTCGCGGCGAAGGCGCCAACTTCGTGATCAAGCGGCGCTTCCAGGCGCGCATCGACGGCTACGCCACGGCCAGCGCGCTGAGTTTCTTCCGCCAGTTGCTGCTGCGCGAGAAGGGCGCCTACTGGACCTTCATCGTCCACACCGGCGAACGCACCCTGGTCGGCGCCTCGCCCGAGCGACACATCAGCGTGCGCGACGGCCTGGCGGTGATGAACCCGATCAGCGGCACCTACCGCTACCCGCCGGCCGGGCCGAACCTGGCCGAGGTCATGGAATTCCTCGACAACCGCAAGGAAGCCGACGAGCTGTACATGGTGGTGGACGAGGAGCTGAAGATGATGGCGCGGATCTGCGAGGACGGCGGCCGGGTGCTCGGTCCCTACCTCAAGGAGATGGCGCACCTGGCGCACACCGAGTACTTCATCGAGGGCCAGACCAGCCGCGACGTGCGCGAGGTGCTGCGCGAGACGCTGTTCGCCCCGACCGTCACCGGCAGCCCGCTGGAAAGCGCCTGCCGGGTGATCCGCCGCTACGAGCCGCAGGGTCGCGGCTACTACAGCGGGGTGGCGGCGCTGATCGGCGGTGACGGCCAGGGCGGGCGCACGCTGGACTCGGCGATCCTGATCCGCACCGCCGAGATCGAGGGCGACGGCCGCCTGCGCATCGGCGTCGGCTCGACCATCGTGCGTCACTCCGATCCCCTGGGCGAGGCGGCGGAAAGCCGGGCCAAGGCTTCCGGGCTGATCGCCGCGCTGAAGAGCCAGGCGCCGCAGCGCCTGGGCTCGCACCCGCACGTGGTGGCGGCGCTGGCCAGCCGCAACGCGCCGATCGCCGACTTCTGGCTGCGCGGCGCCAGCGAGCGCCAGCAGTTGCAGGCCGACCTGTCCGGACGCGAGGTGCTGATCGTCGATGCCGAGGACACCTTCACCTCGATGATCGCCAAGCAGCTCAAGTCGCTGGGCCTGACGGTGACCGTGCGCGGCTTCCAGGAGCCGTACTCGTTCGACGGCTACGACCTGGTGATCATGGGCCCCGGCCCGGGCAACCCCACCGAGATCGGCCAGCCGAAGATCGGCCACCTGCACCTGGCCATCCGTTCGCTGCTCAGCGAGCGCCGGCCGTTCCTCGCCGTGTGCCTGAGCCACCAGGTGCTGAGCCTGTGCCTGGGCCTGGACCTGCAACGCCGGCAGGAGCCCAACCAGGGCGTGCAGAAACAGATCGACCTGTTCGGCGCCGCCGAGCGCGTCGGCTTCTACAACACCTTCGCCGCGCGCGCCCTGCAGGACCGCATCGAGATTCCCGAGG
>NZ_KV800296.1:0-516 GCF_001810205.1 Pseudomonas sp. HMSC076A11
CACCAGGCTGATCAGCATCAGGTGGTTGTCGGTGCCACCGGAAACCACGTCGTAGCCGCGCCCGATGAACACCTCGGCCATCGCCTTGGCGTTGCGGATCACCTGCGCCTGGTAGTCCTTGAAGCCCGGCTCCAGCGCTTCCTTGAAGCACACCGCCTTGGCCGCGATCACGTGCATCAGCGGGCCGCCCTGGGCGCCAGGGAATACCGCGGAGTTGAGCTTCTTCTCGATCTCCTCGTTGGCGCGCGCCAGGATCAGGCCGCCGCGCGGGCCGCGCAGGGTCTTGTGGGTGGTGGTGGTGACCACGTCGGCGAAGGGGATCGGGTTCGGGTAGAGGCCGGCGGCGACCAGCCCGGCGACGTGGGCCATGTCGACGAACAGCAGCGCGCCGACCTTGTCGGCGATGGCGCGGAAGCGCGGGAAGTCGAGGGTCTTGGAGTAGGCGGAGAAGCCGGCGACGATCATCTTCGGCTTATGCTCCACGGCCAGGCGCTCGACTTCGTCGTAGTCGATCAG
>NZ_KV800297.1:0-11201 GCF_001810205.1 Pseudomonas sp. HMSC076A11
CCTTGGGCCCGACCACCACCGCAGTCTGCGGGCCGCGCACCACCGGCACCGGGGTCGACGGCAAGGGGCGGAAAGCCTGGCCGGCGTCGATACAGTCCAGCTCGCTCTCGAACTGCGCGCCGCCCCCGCCATTACCGGTCTCGTAGAGTTCCTGGACTACCCGGTACTCGGCGCCAACCACCAGGTATTCGCGGTTCTGGTCCAGGCGCGGGTAGTTGCTCAGGTGGAACAGATGGCCCGCCCCGATACCCCTGGCGCATCCCCGCAGGCGAACTCGCTCGTACTGGGTCTGGATCGCCTCGATGCGGGTCCGTGCATAGTGTTCGCCGTCCTGACTCTGCACATACTCGCCAGGGTAGTCGTAGAGCGGGTAGTCGGCCGCGGCATGGGCGCGCCCGACATTGGAGCGCACTTCCAGGCGGGTGCCGGGACGCTGGAAGTCGTAGTCGTTGAGGCTCAGCGAGCCGGGCTGGACCTCACGCGCCATGTGCCAGTCGAAGAAGTGGTCGCGCTCGCGATGGCCGAGGCTCGGCGGGTAGTAGGGCACGCTGGTGTAGCCGGCCGGGCTGTGGTGCGCGCCGTAGGCATCGGAGAGCACCAGGATGTGGCGCTTCTTCTCGTGGCGGAACCAGTAGTAGATGCCTTCCTGTTCCATCAGCCGGCTGATGAAGTCGAAGCTGGTCTCGCGGTACTGCACGCAGTATTCCCACTCGCGGTAGGAGCGGCTCAGGGCGTCCTCGAAGTCGGAGAAGCCGAGGTCGCGGAACACCTGCTTGATGATGTCCGGGACCTTCTGGTTCTGGAAGATGCGGCAGTCCGAAGTGCGCGTCAGCAGCCACAGCCAGGGCCGCAGGGTGACCTGGTAGCTGGCGAACTGGCCGGCGCCGGCGCCCTGGCTGCAGCGCGCGACGATGCCGTGGAAGTGCCGCCGGCTACCGCCGGGGAGTTCCAGCGCGAGGCTCATCGGCTTGCCCAACAGGGCATCCAGAGGCAAGGCGGGATTGCTCGAGACCAGTTCGAGCTCGTGGCTGAACAGCCGGCCCAGCTCCTCGCGGCCTTCCAGCCGTTGCAGTTGCAGGACCTCGGGCCCCAGCGGGGAGTCCACGTGCACCAGACGGGTATGTTGGGAGAACAGCATGGGCAATCTTCCTTGATAGTCACCTGCGGCGGGCGGCCCGAACAACGCGCCAGCAGCGCGCAAGATGATCGTACAACCCCGTGCCGTCGCGAAAGGCTAGCCAATAGCCACGACACCCCTGCCCGCCTCCTGCGGACCCTAAGCCAGAAAAAAAACCGAAGCAACGACGGCTTTGTCGAAAAGTATTTCCGCTCCGTGCGCGATGCGTCGCATTGGGCCATTGCCCGATCCCCGGCAAAAATGAGATATTCACGAACGTGAATCATTCTCATATCTCAAACCCATCTCCCCGCCTGCTGCTGGTCGAAGACGACCCGCGCCTGCGCGAGGATCTCGACGCGCATTTCCGCCAGCGCGGCTTCCGCGTGACCGTCTGCGGCGATGGCTCGCACGGGCTGGAAGCCGCCGGGCGCGAAGCGTTCGACCTGGTGCTGCTGGACATCATGCTGCCCGGCCTCGACGGTCTGGCCCTGCTGGAGTCGCTGCGCCGCGAGCAGGCCACGCCGGTGATGCTGATGTCGGCCCTGGGCGCCGAGCAGGATCGCATCAGCGGCTTCACCCGCGGCGCCGACGACTACCTGCCGAAGCCGTTCAGCCTGGCCGAGCTGGATGCCCGCACCGACGCCCTGCTGCGCCGCGTACGACTGGACCGCCTGCCGTCGCCGCAGCGGCGGGATACCCGGCTGGTGTTCGACGACCAGGCCCAGGATGTGCTCCAGCAGGGCCTTCCGGCGGGGCTGACGCCATCCGAATACCGCCTCCTGGCGACGCTCCGCGAACATGCCGGCGAGGCGCTGAGCAAGCCGTTCCTCTACCGGAGCGTGCTGCACCGCAGCTACACGCGCCTCGACCGCGGTCTCGACGTGCACGTCTGCAACCTGCGGCGCAAGCTCGCCGCGGTCGCCGTCCGTCACCTACAGATCCAGGCGGTGCGCGGCCAGGGCTACCTGCTGGTGGAGACGGAACACCCCTGATGCGCAGGCACCCGCTGTTATGGAAACTGGCGCTGCTGCAGGTCGGCTTCTGCCTGCTGCTGACCTGGCTGATCTACACCTGGGGCCTGTCGGTGGAGCGCAGCACCTACTTCCTCGCCCCGGCCGACCGCAGCTACCTGGCGGACTACGCGCGGCAGGCGGAGGATGCCTGGCGCAGCGAGGGCGCCGCGGGCGCCGAACGCTTCCGCAAGGAACTGTCGGCGAAGGAAGATACCTGGGTGGCGCTGGTCGGACCGCACCTGGAAAGCCTCGGCAGCACGCCGCTAAGCGCCGAGGAGTCGAGCCACCTGACCTTCATGCGCAAGCTCGACTGGCCGATGAGCCGGCGCCTGCAGGACGAACTGCCGTACGTCAGCATCGAGTTCCCCGGACATCCCGAGCAGGGCCGGCTGGTGATCCAGTTACCGGAGCGCCTGCTGCCCGGCGGACTGACCCCCTGGACCCACCTGGTCACCCACGGCATAGTCCCGACCCTGCTGGCCGCCCTGCTCGGCCTGCTGCTCTACCGCCACCTGATGGTGCCGCTGAACCGCTTGCGCGATCGCGCCGATGCCCTGCGCGCCGACGAACTGGAAAGCACTCCCCTCGCCGCACCGCTGGCGGCCCGCCGCGACGAACTCGGCGAGCTGGCCCAGGCCCTGGAGCACATGGCCGAGCGCCTGCGCCTGAGTCTCGCCCAGCAGCGCCTGCTGCTGCGCACCCTGTCCCACGAACTGCGCACGCCGCTGGCGCGCCTGCGCATCGCCCACGACAGCGAGCTACCGCCGGAACAGTTGCGCCAGCGCCTGGATCGCGAAATCGGCGACATGCAACGACTGCTGGAAGACACCCTCGACCTCGCCTGGATGGACACCGAGCGCCCGCAACTGCCCACCGAGCCGGTGCTGGCGCTGTCGGTGTGGGAAGCGCTGCGCGAGGACGCCTGTTTCGAAAGCGGCTGGGACCCGGCGCGGCTACCCTGCCGCTTGGGCGTCGACTGTCGCGTCGAGGTACACCTGGACAGCCTGGCCCAGGCCATGGAAAACCTCCTGCGCAACGCCATCCGTCACTCGCCCGAGGACGGCACGGTCAGCCTCGACGGCGAGCGCGAGGGCGACTTCTGGCACCTGCGCCTGCAGGACCAAGGCCCTGGCGTGGCGGAAGACCAGTTGGAACGCATCTTCCTCCCCTACCAGCGCCTGGACGATAGCGCCGGCGAAGGTTTCGGCCTCGGCCTGGCGATCGCCCGGCGTGCCATCGAGCTACAGGGCGGCCGGCTCTGGGCCAGCAACGGCAAGCCCGGATTGTGCCTGCACCTGTGGCTGCCGGCGGCCGCCTGAGGGCGAAGTGTTTAGAAAGTTAATGCGCTTTACTCTCAAATAACAATCAATATCATTCGTGATCTCTTGCATTTCGCTGCATTGCCCGGAGATCACCGATGTCCTCACGCGCCCTTCCCGCCGTTCCCTTCCTGCTGCTGTCCAGTTGCCTGCTCGCCAACGCCGTACACGCCGCCGGCCAGGGCGACGGCTCCGTCATCGAGCTGGGCGAGCAGACCGTGGTCGCCACCGCCCAGGAGGAAACCAAGCAGGCGCCGGGAGTTTCCATCATCACCGCCGAGGACATCGCCAAGCGACCGCCGAGCAACGACCTGTCGCAGATCATCCGGACCATGCCGGGGGTCAACCTGACCGGCAACAGCTCCAGCGGCCAGCGTGGCAACAACCGGCAGATCGACATCCGCGGCATGGGGCCGGAGAACACCCTGATCCTGGTCGACGGCAAACCGGTCAGCTCGCGCAACTCGGTGCGCTACGGCTGGCGCGGCGAGCGCGACAGCCGCGGCGACACCAACTGGGTGCCGGCCGACCAGGTCGAGCGCATCGAAGTGATCCGCGGCCCGGCGGCGGCGCGCTACGGCAACGGCGCGGCGGGCGGCGTGGTGAACATCATCACCAAGCAGGCCGGCGCGGAAACCCACGGTAATCTCAGCGTCTACAGCAATTTCCCGCAGCACAAGGCCGAAGGCGCCAGCGAACGGATGAGCTTCGGTCTCAACGGGCCGCTCACGGAAAACCTCAGCTACCGCGTCTACGGCAACATCGCCAAGACCGACTCGGACGACTGGGACATCAACGCCGGCCACGAATCCAACCGCACCGGCAAGCAGGCCGGCACCCTCCCCGCCGGTCGCGAAGGCGTGCGCAACAAGGACATCGACGGGCTGCTCAGCTGGCGCCTGACGCCCGAGCAGACCCTCGAGTTCGAGGCCGGCTTCAGCCGCCAGGGCAACATCTACACCGGCGACACGCAGAACACCAACAGCAACAACTACGTGAAGCAGATGCTCGGCCACGAGACCAACCGCATGTACCGCGAGACCTACTCGGTCACCCATCGCGGCGAATGGGACTTCGGCAGCTCGCTGGCCTACCTGCAGTACGAGAAGACCCGCAACAGCCGGATCAACGAAGGCCTGGCCGGCGGCACCGAAGGCATCTTCGACCCCAACAACGCCGGCTTCTACACCGCCACCCTGCGCGACCTGACCGCCCACGGCGAGGTCAACCTGCCGCTGCACCTGGGCTACGAGCAGACCCTGACCCTCGGCAGCGAGTGGACCGAGCAGAAGCTCGACGACCCCAGCTCCAACACCCAGAACACCGAAGAAGGCGGCTCGATCCCCGGTCTCGCCGGAAAGAACCGCAGCAGCAGTTCCTCGGCGCGGATCTTCTCGCTGTTCGCCGAGGACAACATCGAGCTGATGCCCGGCACCATGCTTACCCCAGGCCTGCGCTGGGACCACCACGACATCGTCGGCGTCAACTGGAGCCCATCGCTGAACCTGTCCCACGCGCTCACCGAGCGGGTCACCCTGAAGGCCGGTATCGCCCGCGCCTACAAGGCCCCCAACCTGTACCAGTTGAACCCCGACTACCTGCTCTACAGCCGTGGCCAGGGTTGCTACGGGCAAAGCACCAGTTGCTACCTGCGCGGCAACGACGGCCTCAAGGCCGAGACCAGCGTGAACAAGGAACTGGGCATCGAGTACAGCCACGACGGCCTGGTAGCGGGGCTGACCTACTTCCGCAACGACTACAAGAACAAGATCGAATCCGGCCTGTCGCCGGTCGACCACGCCAGCGGCGGCAAGGGCGACTACGCCAACGCGGCGATCTACCAGTGGGAGAACGTGCCCAAGGCGGTGGTCGAGGGCCTCGAAGGCACCCTGACCCTGCCCCTGGCCGACGGCCTGAAGTGGAGCAACAACTTCACCTACATGCTGCAATCGAAGAACAAGGAAACCGGCGACGTGCTCTCGGTGACGCCGCGCTACACCCTCAACTCGATGCTCGACTGGCAGGCCACCGACGACCTCTCACTGCAAGCCACGGTCACCTGGTACGGCAAGCAGAAGCCGAAGAAATACGACTATCACGGCGACCGTGTCACCGGCAGCGCCAACGACCAGCTCTCGCCCTACGCCATCGCCGGCCTCGGCGGCACCTATCGGTTGAGCAAGAACCTGAGCCTCGGCGCCGGCGTCGACAACCTGTTCGACAAGCGCCTGTTCCGCGCCGGCAATGCCCAGGGCGTGGTCGGCATCGACGGGGCCGGCGCGGCGACCTACAACGAGCCCGGACGGACCTTCTATACCAGCCTGACCGCGTCGTTCTGAGCCATAACGAGAAAGCCTGATGAGAACTTCCCTGCTCGTCGCCGCCCTGGGCCTCGCCCTGGCGGCGGCCCTGCCCGGCGGCGCGCCTCTGGCGCAACCGGACCCCGAGGCGACCATGGACCGCAGCCTGCTGCAACGCCAGGACCTGCCCTACCGCTTCAGCGCCGTGGACCTGGACTCCGTCGATGGCCAGCGGCATTACCGGCTGTGGCTCGGCCGACCGCTGCAGGCACCGCCCGCCGCCGGCTACCCGGTGGTCTGGATGCTCGACGGCAACGCCGCCGTCGGCGCCCTCGACGCGTCCACCCTGAGACGCCTGGCCGACGGCGACGCACCGCTGCTGGTCGCCATCGGCTACCGCACGCCGCTGCGCATCGACCGCGCCGGGCGTACCTTCGACTACACCCCCGCGAGTCCCGGCCAGGCCGATCAGCGCGACCCGCTCAACGGCCTGCCCAGCGGTGGCGCCGACGCCTTCCTCGACCTGCTGCGCGACGGCATGCGCCCGGCCGTGGCGGCGCAGGCGCCCCTGGACACTGCGCGACAAACCCTCTGGGGACACTCCTACGGCGGCTTGCTGGTGCTCCACGCACTGTTCACCCGTCCCGGCGAGTTCGCCCGCTACGCCGCGGCCAGCCCGTCGCTGTGGTGGCGCGACGGGGCGATCCTCGGCGAGCGAGCGGGGCTCGAACAGCGCCTGCGCGGAAAGCGCGCGGAACTCCTGCTCTGGCGCGGCAGCGCCGAACCGGCCAGCCCGCGCGGCTCGCTGAAAGCCGAGCCGGGCCAGGCGATGGCGCGGCTGGTAGATGACCTGCGCCGGGTTGCCGGGCTGACGCTGGACTTCCAGCCGCTCGACGGCCTGGGTCATGGCGAAACGCTGGGGGCCTCGTTGCGCCTTCTGCTCGCCCGTCCGGCGGTGGAACGCCAGCGCTGAAGGCGCACGCTCCCAGGAGCCCTTTACGCCGCCCTTTTCTTCCGCCCGCGAGAGAAGGTCGGATTGAAGGACAACCGCCTGGCGGCTCTTCGTCCTACCGAAAGAGCTGCGTCCTCCGGACACCGACCCCGGAAACGCCTCCACTGCAACCCTCTGCGGCGATGGGAAGAGGAGCTATCCCGAAGTCTTTTGTCCCCGCGATCCCCGGCTCCTCCCCCTCAAGCCCCGCTCACATGAGCAGCGCAGAAATCCTGCCAGCAATGCCAACTTGCCATCACTCGAATCTGATCTAGCGTTGCAAACAGAAGAGGCATCGAATCAGGAAGGACGACATGAACGGCAAAGGACGCGGCAATACTCTCTACGCCATCAGCCTGCTGCTGGTCGGCGGTTGCTCCAGCAGCCTGCAACATAACGAGGGGGCGACACAGGTAGCGCACAGCCCGGACAACCGTGCGATGAGCAGCATCTTCCTACCGTCCGGACGCAACTCGACGACCGCCATCGAAAAGGGCGAAGCCCTGTCGATCAAGCTGATCGCGGCCTACCTCTGCGATTTTCGCGAGGAGAAAGGCAATGGCGACCTTCTGGCGAGCGGCAACAAGGAATCCAGCCTCTGCACCGGTGGCGACGGCAGCCTGTTCGACAATGCGCGCAGCACTCAGGGCGAGATCGCCATCACCGCCAGTGCCGGCGAACGCGGTGCGACCTCCAACGGCCTCAGCTTCAATCCCGCCGACATCAAGCGCAACGGCCGGGTTGTCTATTACAACGAGGACATCCGCGAGAGCGGCCAATTGATCAACGCGCTCAACATCCCGATCTACGGTCCGAAGACCTACGACGGCGGGACCTTCTTCGTCGACCTGGCGATACTCGAACTGGACGAGAACGAGAACAAACAGAGCCGCAAGCTCCTGCAGGAGCTGGCCAAGGTCGGCAGCGCCTCCTACGCCCCCGGCACGCCGGTTCTCAATCTGCTGAACAGCCTCGGCGACGCGCTGCTCAGCGCCAACGGCGACGACGTCGAACTTCGCTACCAGATGGAGTTCGATCCGCCGTACCAGGGACGCACGCGGAAAACGGATACGCAGCCACGCAACGGGACCAGCATCAGCAGCCGGGCTCCCTTGCGCGAGGGGTACTACGCCTTCGTGAGAATGGAGCAGCGTGACCGCCTGCCGGCCTTCGGGCAGTTGACAGTGCCCACCGGGTCCCACAATCCCCTGCTGGTCGAAGCGAAGACCGGGCAACTCTATCGAGGCGGCTCCTGGTTGCTGGTACGGGTTGCCCGCGAAGACCATGAGCAAGCCTCGGCGCAGGACGTTTCCACCGCGACCGCTGCATTCCTTGAACAACTGGGTCGCGCGGATGTCCCGCCGGACACGTTCGCCAAGGTGCTGGAGCAAAGCCTCAAGCTCATGGCTGCGGAGACGGCGCCAGCCCAGTAGGCGAGCGCCTCCTCCAGCCCCTTCCGGTCAGGATTCAGGCCACCACCGGAATCAGTGGGTCGGCCGCCGCCAGCGCCACGGCGCGGTCCGCCGCCGGCGGGTAGATCCACACGCCATTGATCTCGGTCTTGATCTTCTTGCCCTCCTCGCGCACGAACCGTACCTGGCGGTCCCAGCCCTCAGTGAACACCGCGCCCCAGCCGCCGAGGTCGAGACAGGTCACGTACTTCACCTGGCTGTAGGGAATCGGCTCGACGCCGAGCAGGTCGGCGGCCACGTTGTTGCCGGCCGAGCGACCCAGGGCGATGGCGTGCTGGCAGGTCATCAGGGCATGGTTGCCGAGGTCGTCGGTAGCCGCGCGGGCCACGTCGCCGGTGGCGTAGACATCGTCGAGGCCGAGCACCTTGAGGTTGCGGTCGACATGCAGGCGACCCTGGGCATCGCGCTCGCCCGGAATCTGTCCGGTCAGCGTGCTGGCCCGCACGCCCACGGTCCAGACCACGGTCTTCGCCTCGATCCGCTGGCCGTCGTCGAGCGTCACGCCCTCGGCATCCACCGCCGCCACCGAACGCCCCAGGCACCACTCCACGCCCAGTTCCGCCGAGGCCTCGGCGATCAAGCCGCTCAGGTCCGCGCCCATCGATGCGCCGATGGCGGCGCCGCGGTCGACCACGATCACTCGCAGCGCCGCTTTCTCGCCGAGGATCGCCCGCAGGCGCGCCGGCATCTCGGTGGCGGTCTCGATGCCGGTGAAGCCGCCGCCGGCGACCACCACGGTGTTGCGTGCCGGCGAATCCGGCAAGTCGCGCAGGGCATGCAGGTGTGCCTCCAGGCGCAGGGCGTCTTCCAACTGGTCGACATCGAAGGCCGCGTCGATGCCGACGACACTCGCCGGACGCCACACGCCGCTGCCGGCCGCCAGTACCAGGCGGTCGTAGTCCAGCTGCGCCGGCGTGCCCTCGGCATCGCGGTACTCCACCCGCTTGCCGGCCACGTCGATGCGCTGCGCGCTGCCCTGCACGAAACGCACGCCGACCGCGGCGAACAATTCGCCCAGCGGCGCCGCCATGCGCTGCACGTCAGGCTCGTAGAAACGCGGGCGGATGCGCAGCTCAGGCTGCGGCGCGAGCACCGCGACCTCGACGTCGTCGCGGCCCTGGCGGTCGAGCTGGCGGACTGCGCTCAGCGCGCTCCACATGCCGGCGAATCCGGCACCGACGATCAGGATACGTTGTTTCATTGGGGGCTCCTGGAGGGAAAGGACGGGATGTCCGGAGAAAGGCCTCTCCGTAACTACGACTATATTTGTCGTAGTTACGGAGATCAATCCCCGAAAAGCGCTCCGACAGGCAACCGCCCCTCGCCGTGAAAGAGAGGGAAAGACGGCGAAAACATACGGAAATAAGCCGAGATAGAGCGCTTCAAGGCGGAAGACAGCGGACGACCTGTCCTTGTGAGCGACCTGAAAACCGCGCAGAATATTGCGAATATTTCTGTCGGAGTTAGTGATGGCTCTCTATAGCGCCGGCGTCGAATACGGCATCCACTGCCTGTTGTTCCTCGCCGACGAGAAAGGCGACAGCCGCGAGTCCAGCGTGCGCACCCTCGCCGAGTTGCAGGGCGTGCCGCCGGAACTGCTGGCCAAGGTCTTCACCCGCCTGGCCAAGGCCGGCCTGGTGGCTGCCACCGAAGGCGTGCGCGGCGGCTTCCGCCTGGCGCGGCCGGCCAACGAAATCAGCGTGCTCGACGTGGTCCGCGCCATCGACGGCGACAAATCGATCTTCGAATGCCGCGAGGTCCGCGAGCGCTGCGCGATCTTCGAAGGCAACCCGCCTTCCTGGGCGACCCGCAACACCTGCTCGATCCACGCGGTGATGCTCACCGCGCAGAAGCGCATGGAAGAAGCGCTGGCCCAGCAGACCATCCTCGACCTGGTACGCCGGGTGGGGCGTATCGCGCCGCCGGAGTTCGGCGAAGAAGTGCTGCGCTGGATGGATGCCAGCCGGGAAGGACGCGGCGGCTCCCGCGACTAGCCCTGGCGCATACGGAGCGGCGCCGCAAGCCCGTTTCGCGGAAAACACCATTGTCGACTGCGGTGCTAATCGCGCCGGCGTTTCTCCCTACCTTATCGCCAGAGGCCGCCGCAGAGCGGCCGCCGGCCCACTGCAATGGCCCGTGACCAACTTGCGTGATAGGTGAACGATGGAACCTGGCAGCTACCAACTGACCATGAGCGTGCTCATGACCCCCGACAAGGCGAACTTCTCCGGCAACGTCCACGGCGGCGCGCTGCTCAAGCTCCTCGACGAAGTGGCCTTCGCCTGCGCCAAGCGCTACGCCGGACGCTACGTGGTGACCCTGTCGGTGGATCAGGTGATCTTCCGCGAGCCGATCCATGTCGGCGAACTGGTGACCTTCCTCGCCTCGGTGAACTACACCGGGCGCACTTCGATGGAGGTCGGGGTGAAGGTGATGACCGAGAACATCCACGAGCGCACCGTGCGCCATACCAACAGTTGCTTCTTCACCATGGTGGCGATGGACGACCAGCGCCGGCCGGTGGCGGTGCGTCCGCTGGAACCGGAGACCGCGATCGAGAAACGCCGCTACGCCCAGGCCCTGGCCCGGCGCGAGCAGCGCAAGCTGATGGAACTGCGCTACCAGGAGATCCGCGAACAGGTGGATCACGCGATGCCGGCCTGAACGCCGCCCGGCCCGCGGGCCGGGTCCTCAGCCCTCGCCGACCAGGCTCTCGAACGCTTCTTCCAGCACGCTGGCGCTGCCGGGGCGGACCACCCGCGCCACCTCCCGGCCGTCGCGAAGAAAGACGAAGGTCGGCCACAGCTTGACCTGGAACGAGCGCCCCAGGCGGCGCCCGGGACCGTCCTCGACCTTCAGGTGGCCGACCTCCGGGTAGTCGCTGAATACTTCCGCCAGCAGCGGCTGGGCGGCCTGGCAATGGCCGCACCAGTCGGTACCGAACTCCACCAGCGTCGGACCGGCGAGCCGGTCCAGTTCGTCGCGC
>NZ_KV800297.1:11301-68885 GCF_001810205.1 Pseudomonas sp. HMSC076A11
GGCGAGCCGGTCCAGTTCGTCGCGCGCCGGTGCCTCGGCGCTGTATCGGGTCTTCATACGCTGCTTCTCCATGAGCTTGGCTGACAGGACGGCAGACTCCCGCGGCGGCGCCAGGTTCGACCCGCGCGACGATGGACTCAGCGTTTCCGCACGCGCGCCATGCAGCGCTGGTAGCGTTCGTCGACGCGCTTGGCGAACCAGGCGGTGGTCAGCTTGCGGGTGATCTTCGGGCTCTCCAGGGCGATCCCCGGCAGCACGGCGCGGGGCAATGTCTTGCCGGTGGCGCTTTCGGCCAGGGCGAAGACCTTGCGGTACAGCGCGCTGTCGGCGAACTCCGGGCTGTCGCCCTGCTCCAGCGCCCGGCGGATCGCCGCGTCGCTCATGTCCAGGCGCTTGCCGAGGCTGCGCACGGCCAGTTCGGTGGAGCCCGGCGTGCGCGTGCCGTAGCGGATCAGATCGCCATCCAGCGCCAGCGGAATCCCCGAGACGCGACTCACCGCGCTCTGGAACGCGGCGTTGCGACTGGCATACCAGCCGGCGTTGAAGTCGGCGAAGCGGTACAGCGGCGCCGGGTAGTCCGCCGGATAGCCAAGCAGGTGGGCGATGCCGAAATACATGCCGCCGCGCCGGCTGAACACCTCGCGGCGGATGCTGCCGTCCAGCGGATAGGGATAGCCGTCCGCGTGCTGCTCGGCGAAAGCGATGCTGACCTGCATCGGCCCGCCGGTGTGTACCGGGTTGAAGCCGCCGAACAGCTTGCCGCCCATGGGCACGATGGCGATGAAATCGTCGAATGTCTCGCTCAGTTCCTTCTCCGTGCGCGCCGCGGCCAGGCGCTGGCTGTAGGTGCGGCCATCGGGCGACTTGATATTCAGCGCCGAGCTGACCAGGAACGCCGGCACGTGCAGCTTGCCGGCACGACGCTCGACCTCGCGGGTGGCGATCCTGCCCAGGCCGGCCACCGGCGGGTCGACCTGGTAGGTGGACTCCTGCTCGGTCACCGCCAGCACCGCACAGAGATTCTCGTCGCTGGGGTAGATCTGCTGGGCGGAAAAGGCCGCGTAGATATCGCTGGCCCACCCTTGGCGATCGCGCACCGTGGCCGGCATCAGGCGGACGATCTTCGCCCGTACTTCGTCGGGGTTGGGCGGCGGCGGCTCCGCCGACCGCGAACTGCACCCGGCCAGCGCCAGGAGCATGAGCAACCCCGTTACGCCGCGACCCTGGCGTACTGCTTTCATCTGCGATTCCCTGTTCCGTTGCGAAGTGGGCGGCCAATGGCGACCGCCGAAGCCAGGGCATTCTAGCCGAGCATCCGGCGGCTTCCGTACCGTCCGTCACGCACGGTCGCGGTTCACAGCGCTGCGTCGGTGCGCTGCCGCTTGACCCGACGCCAGGTCGAGGGCGAGGCGCCGGCCAGCCGGAGAAAGATCCGCGAGAAATGCGGCTGGTCGGAAAAGCCGCAGGCGACGCCGATCTGCGAAAGCGGTTCGTCGCTGCCCAGCATCAGCTCCTTGGCCCGGTCGACGCGCATGCGCATCAGCCATTCGTGGGGCGAAACACCGGTGCTGCACTTGAAGGCCTTGGTGAAATAGCTGCGCGAGAGCCCGCACTCCTCGGCCAGGCGCGCCACCGACACGCCCTCGGCCAGATGCCCGGCGATCAGCTCCTTGGCCCTGCGCAATTGCCAGGGCGCCAGGCCCTTGCCGGTGCAGACCGGGACCTGGGTCGAAGCGAAGCGATCCTGAACGTGGGTCAACAGCGCCAGCATGACCTGCTCGATGAACAGTTCGTTGCGCTCGCCCGCCCTGGCGAAGCTGGGCAGCAGCGCCAGCGCCAGGTGATAGACCACCGGATCGTCGACACCGATGATCCGCTCCGGCTCGGCGGACGCGCGTTGCCCTTCTTCGTAGAGAAACTCCTTTATCGAAGCGCGCGGCAACATGAAGCGGACATTGTCGTAAGTTGTCCGGTGCTGGCACTTTATTTCATCGCCAAGATAGGCGATGGAGATACTTTTCCGTGGATGTCCGCCATCGAAGACCAGTTTGTTTCCATTCCAGAGACGATGGGAATTGAAATCGCGCAACTGCACGATGACGGAAAACGAATCGGCACAAGGAATATGGATCACCTTGTCCGGATCGGGAGTCGCCTCACTATTGCGAATCAAGGCGTACCCTTCTCCCCTTATGATGTTCCCTGGCGTGGATTGGTCGCCCTTTGTTCTGTCTATGGCAACAGTCATGACTCCCCCTGATTCCATGCGCCTGATGATCTCGTGACACTTTTCTCTCGACGCGAAAAACGACGCACGAAAGCTCCCCCAGAGATTAATCCGAGGGAGCCGTTCCGGGGAAATCTAACCGACGAAGATAACTACCAGATTACTGCGCTGTTACTCGATGATATAACGCTCAACCCTTTTCCTTTTCCGACGGGCCAGCGGCCTGGTCGAGGCGATGCCGACCCGGTAGTTGCCCCAGCACATGGCCGACCGAACCCGCCTTGTCGCAGGCCGAGGCGAACGCGCAACCGCCGAGCAATTGCTTGCCGACCGGGATGACCTGCTCGCCGAGCAGGATGCCGAGCAACCCCACCAGCGCCACCAGCGGCGGAGCCGGCGAACGCACCTGCAGCAGGCTGTAGACGATCCCCACCAACAGTCCGGCGCCCAGCGACAATACGTAGAGCTTCATCTTCGTTCTCCTTCGCGGCCGTGCCGCCCGGCGGACCGGAGCGGCACGGCCGGCATTCACTTGGCCGGATTCGGGCCGATGCGTTCGCCGTGGGTCACCCGCTCGGGCGCCTTGTGCACCATGGTGTAGGCGTAGTCCACGCCCATGCCGTAGGCCCCGGAATGCTCCTTGGCGATGGCCATCACGGCGTCGTAGGTATCCCGGCGGGCCCAGTCGCGCTGCCACTCCAGCAGGACCTGCTGCCAGGTCACCGGTACCACGCCGGCCTGGACCATGCGGTCCATGGCGTACTTGTGGGCGTCGCTGGAGGTGCCGCCCGAGGCATCGGCCACCATGTAGATCTCGTAGCCGCCCTCGAGCATGGCGCAGAGGGCGAAGGTGGTGTTGCAGACCTCGGTCCACAGCCCGGCGACCACGACCTTCTTGCGGCCCGCGGCGGCCAGCGAGTCGCGCACGTTCTGGTCGTCCCAGGAGTTCATCGAGGTGCGTTCGAGGATCTTCTGTTCGGGGAACACCGCCAGCAGCTCCGGATAGGTCGGGCCGGAGAAGCTGTCGGTTTCCACCGTGGTGATGGTGACCGGGATGTCGAATACCTTCGCCGCCTTGGCCAGGCCCACTACGTTGTTCTTCAGCGTCTGGCGATCGATGGACTGTACGCCGAATGCCATCTGTGGCTGCTGGTCGATGAAGATGATCTGGCTGTTCTGCGGAGTTAGAACTTCGAGATAGTGGCTCATGATTGTTTCCTGACAACGAACGATGAATTCCAGCTGTTGCGCACAACAGCACGCGGGCCAACAGATAATTTCCCGTGGCCGGCCAGACTATGAAGCATGAATATTGGAAAAAACAAACTTTTCGAGAAAATAAATCACTGAACTTCGGCCCTGGATAAATTTGAACGGCGATATTCAAAATATTCGACACATCCATACAAAAAGCGCACACAGAGACAATAAAAGAAGGATTACCAGCTAGCAGAATCGACAGTCCGCCCTATAAGAAAAAGCCCCCATGAAGTTCAGGACATGTCTCGCGCCTTACTTGCTATCGACCACCAGCAAGTTGCGCTTGCAGGAGGATGCGTCATTCGGGAAAACCGCTCTTTCGTCCCGTACGTTTTCCGCCGCACCTATCCTGTCCGGTGGCCTCTCTCGCCGCCGCCCTCGCTGACCGATTCCGCCCCGCTGCCAGGAGCACGCCATGAGCCACGATCCGCCGAGCAAGGACCGCCGCCATTTCCTCACTACCAGTTCGGTGCTGGGCGCCGCCGGAGTCCTGTGGTCCGCCCTGCCCTTCGCCAACGCCGCCAGCCTTTCTCCCGCAAGCAACCCAGGAGGTTCCATGACCGCCGACCTGATCCTGCACAACGGCCGTTTCCACACCGTGGACCGCGACAACCCCACCGCCACCGCCGTGGCGATCAAGGACGGCAAGTTCCTTGCCGTCGGCAACGACGCCGAGGCGATGCTCCATCGCGGCAGCGCCACCCAGGTGATCGACCTGCAGAAGCGCACCGTGATCCCCGGTCTCAACGACTCGCACCTGCACCTGATCCGCGGTGGCCTCAACTACAACCTGGAGCTGCGCTGGGAAGGCGTGCCCTCCCTGGCCGACGCCTTGCGCATGCTCAAGAACCAGGCCGAACGCACGCCCAGCCCCCAGTGGGTGCGGGTGGTCGGCGGCTGGAACGAGTTCCAGTTCGCCGAGAAGCGCATGCCGACCCTGGAGGAATTGAACAAGGCCGCGCCGGACACCCCGGTGTTCGTCCTCCACCTGTACGATCGCGCCCTGCTCAACCGCGCCGCCCTGCGCGTGGTCGGCTACACCAAGGACACGCCCAACCCGCCCGGCGGCGAGATCGTCCGCGACAGCAGCGGCGAACCCACCGGCATGCTGATCGCCCGGCCCAACGCGATGATTCTCTACGCCACCCTGGCCAAGGGACCGAAGCTGCCGCTGGAATACCAGGTCAACTCCACCCGCCAGTTCATGCGCGAACTCAACCGCCTCGGCCTGACCAGCGCGATCGACGCCGGCGGCGGCTTCCAGAACTACCCGGACGACTACCAGGTGATTCGCGAACTGGCCGACCAGGGCCAGCTCACCGTACGCATCGCCTACAACCTGTTCACCCAGAAACCGAAGGAAGAACTCGCCGACTTCAAGAACTGGACCGGCAGCGTCAAGTACGGCCAGGGCAGCGATTTCTTCCGCCATAACGGCGCCGGCGAGATGCTGGTGTTCTCCGCCGCCGACTTCGAGGACTTCCTCGAACCGCGCCCGGACCTGCCGCAGACCATGGAGCAGGAGCTGGAGCCGGTGGTCCGCCACCTGGTGGAGCAGCGCTGGCCGTTCCGCCTGCACGCCACCTACGACGAATCGATCTCGCGGATGCTCGACGTGTTCGAGAAGGTCGACCGCGACATTCCGTTCAACGGCCTGCCCTGGTTCTTCGACCACGCCGAGACCATCACCCCGCGCAACATCGAGCGGGTGCGGGCACTCGGCGGCGGCATCGCGATCCAGGACCGCATGGCCTTCCAGGGCGAGTACTTCGTCGACCGCTACGGTGCCAAGGCCGCCGAGGCCACGCCGCCGATCCAGCGCATGCTCGCCGAGGGCGTGCCGGTGGGTGCCGGCACCGACGCCACCCGGGTCTCCAGCTACAACCCCTGGACCTCGCTGTACTGGCTGGTCAGCGGCCGCACCGTCGGCGGCATGGCCCTGTATCCGCAGGGCCTGCCGCGGGAAACCGCATTGCAGCTGTTCACCCACGGCAGCGCCTGGTTCTCCAGCGAGCAGGGCAAGAAAGGACAGATCAAGGTTGGCCAGCTCGCCGACCTGGCGGCGCTGTCGGCGGACTTCTTCGGCGTCGAGGAAGAGGCCATCAAGTGGATCGAGTCGGTGCTCACGGTGGTCGACGGCAAGGTCGTCTATGCCGCCGCCGAGTTCGACAAGCTCGGTCCGCCGGCGCCGCCGGTGCTGCCGGACTGGTCGCCGGTGGCCAAGGTACCCGGCCACTGGCGGCAAGGCGCGCCGCTGACCGCCCAGGTCCACCAGTGCGTCGGTGCCTGCGCGGTACACGCCCACGAGCACAACCGCGCGCGCCACTCCAACGTACCGGTGAGCGACTTCCAGGGTTTCTGGGGCGCATTCGGCTGTTCCTGCTTCGCTTTCTGACGTACCCGGGCGGGCCCTTCGCGGCCCGCCTCGCCCGGAGTTTTCCCGATGATCCGCGTTCGACCGGTCGGCCGCCTGGCCCTTTTCCTGGCGCTGGGCGGCACCTCGCCGTGCCACGCCGCGACAGAGGAAGCCAAGGCACCCGACTACCTGGAGTGGCGCCTGCTCAACCGCAACTACTTCCTCTACAACGACTATCGCCGCGCGGACGCCGGGCGCGGCTACCGCAAGGAATGGGCACACGGCCTGATCGCCGACCTGGAGTCGGCCTATACTCCCGGCCGCGTCGGTTTCGGCCTCGATCTCCACGGCTTCGCCGGCTTCAAGCTCGACGGCGGACGTGGCCATGCCGGCACCGGCCTGTTGCCGCTGGACTCATCCGGCGATAACGCCAGCGAGTATTCCGACGCCGGCGCCGCACTCAAGCTGCGGCTCGGCGAGAGCCTGCTCAAGGTCGGCGAAATGACCGTCGAGACCCCGGTCTTCGATACCAGCGACAAGCGCCTGCAACCCCAGTACGCCAGGGGCTTCTTCCTGCAGAGCGACGACCTCGACCGCGTGCGGATCCAGGCCGGGCGCTTCACCGCCTTCAAGGAACAGGCCTCCAGCTCCGGCCATGGCGACTTCGACGGCTACGGCGCGAGCACCGCCGGCAGCGCCATCGGCTTCGCCGGCGCCAGCCTGGCGGCCAGCGACAACCTGAGCGGCTCGCTGTTCGCCGCGCAACTGGACAACGTCTGGCGCCAGGTCTATCTCAACATGAACCTGCAACGTGCCGCGTTCAGCCTGGATGGCAACCTCTATCGCACGCGCGACCAGGGCCGCAGCCGGGCCGGCGCGATCGACACCCTGGCCTACAGCCTGCAACTGAAGTACCGCGTCGGCGCGCAGGGTTTCTCCCTGGCCTACCAGCGTGTCCATGGGGATACGCCGTTCGACTTCGTCGGAGGTGACTCCATCTACCTCGCCAACTCGATCAAGTACGCCGATTTCAACGGTCCCGGCGAACGCTCCTGGCAGGCCCGCTACGACCTCGACCTGGCCCCGTTCGGCCTGCCGGGGCTGAGCTTCATGGCGCGTTACGTCAGCGGCCGCGCCATCGACGGCAGCCATGCGCCGGCCGGCGGCGCCTACAACCCGCTGGGCGCCGATGGCCGCTACCGGCCCTTGCAGGGCAGCGGCGGCAAGCACTGGGAGCGCGACCTCGACCTGCGCTACCTGTTCGCCTCGGGCCCGTTCAAGGACCTCTCGCTGAACGTCTCGCACCTCAGCCACCGGGCCAACGCGGCCCAGGCCGGCGACGACATCGACCGCCTCTACCTGATCGTCGAATACCCACTCAAAGGCTCGCTCTGACCATGACCGCACCCGCCGCCTCACCCTGGAGTCCCCTGCGCCAAGCCACCTTCCGCTGGCTATGGCTGGCCAGCATCGCCTCGAACATCGGCACCTGGATGCACGAGGTGGGCGCCGGCTGGCTGATGACCTCGCTCTCCGCCAGCCCGCTGAACGTGGCCCTGGTGCAGGTCGCCGGATCGCTGCCGATGTTCTTCCTGGCCCTGCCGGCCGGCGCCCTCGCCGATATCGTCGACAAGCGCCGCTACCTGCTCGGCGTGCAATTGTGGATGGCCTTGGTGGCCACCCTGCTGGCCAGCCTCACCCTGCTCCAGTTGACCAGCGTCTGGCTGCTGCTCGGCCTGACCCTGTGCATGGGCATCGGCACCGCGCTGATGATGCCGGCCTGGAGCGCCACCACTCCGGAACTGGTGGGCAAGGACGAACTGCCGGCGGCGGTGGCGCTGTCCAGTGTCGGGGTCAACCTGGCGCGGGCGGTCGGACCGGCCATCGCCGGGGTGCTGGTGAGCCTGGTCGGCCCCTGGCTGACCTTCGCCCTCAACGCCCTCTCCTTCTTCGCGGTGATCGCCGTGCTGCTGGCCTGGAAACGCGAGGCCGTGCCCTCGGTGCTGCCGGCGGAACGCCTGTTCGGCGCCCTGCGCGCCGGCTGGCGCTACAGCCGCAGCTCGAGGCCACTGCAATCGGTGCTGGTGCGCGCGGTGGCGTTCTTCCTCGGCGCCAGCGCCGGCATGTCGCTGCTGCCGCTGATCGTGCGCGGCGAACTGCATGGCAACGCCATGGACTTCGGCCTGCTGCTGGGCAGCGTCGGCGTCGGCGCGGTGCTCGGCGCCGCGTTCCTGCCGCGCCTGCGCGAACGCCTCGGCAGCGACCGCCTGGTGCTGCTCTCCAGCGTGCTCTACGCACTGGTGCTGGTGGCCCTGGCGCTGCTGCGCAACCTCTATTTGCTGGTGCCGGTGATGCTGCTCAGCGGCGCGGCATGGATCGCCGTGCTCTCCAGCCTGCAGGTCGCCGCGCAGACCTCCGTGCCGGCCTGGGTCCGCGCCCGCGCGCTGGCGGTCTACATCCTGGTGTTCTTCGGCAGCATGGCCGCCGGCGGCGCCCTGTGGGGTCTGGTCGCCAGCCACCTGTCGATCACCTTCGCCCTGCTCTGCGCCAGCGCCGCGCTGCTGCTCGGCCTGTTCGCGTCGCTGCGCTGCCGGCTGCCGGTCACCGAGGCCGAGGACCTCGCGCCGTCGCTGCACTGGCCGGCACCACTGGTCGACGAAGAGGTGGACCAGGAACGCGGCCCGGTGATGGTCACCCTTGAGTACGACATCGACCCGCAGGACGCCGCGGCATTCCAGGCGGCGATGGTCGAGGTGCGCGCCATGCGTCGGCGCAACGGCGCGGTGTCCTGGGGGCTGGTCCAGGACAGCGGCAACCGTCGCCTGTGGCTGGAGTTCTTCATCGACGAATCCTGGCTGGAACACCTGCGCCACCACCAGCGGGTGACCCGCGGCGAGTTGCGGGTCGAGGCCGCCGCCCGGCGCTTCCAGAGCGCCGGCGTGGAGGTGCGCATCCGCCATTACCTGCACGGCGCGGCCAGGCCTTGAGCCTCCCGGGCGACGGTCGTCGCCTGCCCCTGGCGGATCCGCCCACGGCTGTTATCCTGCTCGCCGATGGCGCCACAAGGACGGTGGCCGGTAGCGATGCCGCGCACCCGCGGCGCCGCGAACGCAACCCACAGGGAAGTCCACCCATGTCCTACGACTACGAGAAAACCAGCCTCACCCTCTACCGGGCGGTATTCAAGGCCAACTACGACGGCGACGTCGGTCGCTACCTGCGTCCCGACCAGGAACTCGCCGAGGCTGCGGAAGTCGCCCCGCTGCTGCATCCGACCTTCGACAGCCCCAACACCCCTGGCGTCCCCGCCCGCGCGCCGGACATCGTCGCCGGCCGCGACGGCCTCTACGCCCCGGACACCGGCGGCACCTCGGTGTTCGACCGCGCCGGCGTGCTGCGCCGCGCCGACGGCGACTTCGTGATACCCGACGGCACCGACATCCCGCCGGACCTTAAGGTGAAACAGGACAGCTACAACAAGCGCCTGCAAGCCACCCACTACACCATCATGCCGGCCAAGCCGATGTACCGGGAGGTCCTCATGGGCCAACTGGACAACTTCGTGCGCAACGCCATCCGCCGCCAATGGGAAAAAGCCCGCGGGCTCTAGGAGTGAACCATGAACCTGAAACCCCAGACCCTGATGGTGGCGATCCAGTGCGTCGCCGCGCGCACCCGCGAACTCGACGCGCAGTTGCAGAACGACGACCCGCAGAACGCCGCTGAACTCGAACAGTTGCTGGTCGGCTACGACCTCGCCGCCGACGACCTGAAGAACGCCTACGAGCAAGCCCTGGGCCAATACAGCGGCCTGCCGCCCTATGACCGGCTGATCGAAGACCCGGTGTCCTGACGGCCCGTGGGCGGGCCGTCGTTGGCCCGCCCGCTCCAGCGCGCGCAGAGAAACGACAGATGGTCTTCGGCTGGCACGGCGACACCATCACCCGCGACACCGCAGTGTGCCGCGACTAGCGCAACGCCCAGGACGTACGGCGCTTCCTCGTCGTGCTGCGCGGCGCCGACTTCCGCTTCGATCGTGCCTTCATGGCCTGGATTGGCGACGGCGCGGCAAAATCCCTGGGTGAGGTGGCGGACGAACGGCGGCGGCGCCACGCCGACACCAGCCCCTCCGCCTGAGCGAGCGCTCAGGCGCGGAAATGGCTCGGCGGCTGGCCGCTCCAGCGCTGGAAGGCATGGCGCAGGCTGGCGGTCTCGCTGAAGCCGAGTTCCTCGGCGATCCGGTAGATCGGCATGTCGCCGCTCTGCAACAACTCCTTGGCGCGGGCGAAGCGCAACTCGTCGAGCAATTGCTGGTAGCTGGTGCGCTGCTGCTGAAGGTGCCGGCGCAGGCTGCGCGACGAACAGTTAAGGCGCCGCGCCAGTTCCTCCAGGCCCGGCGGGTCCTGCAGGCGCTCGGCGAGGATCGCCCGGACCTTGTCCAGCCAGGCGCGGCGCGCGGCCAGGTCGATGTTCTGCCGCCGGCACTGTTCCAGCATCTCCCGGTGGGTCACCGGGTCGGCCAGCGGCAACGGGCGCTCCAGCCATTCGGCGGCGAAGCCGATGGCGCTGCGCTCGCGTTCGAAGTGCAACTCGCAGGCGAAACCCTCGGCGTAGGCCCGCGCCATCGCCTCGTCGCCGGCATAGTCGAAGGCCGCTTCCAGCAAGGGCAGCGGCTGGCCGAGCAGGTCGGCGCAGGTGACCTTCAGCGAGCCCAGGCAAAGCTCGGTGTTGAATGGCCGCAGCGCCTCGTCCTCGCCGTAGCCGGTGGCCACCAGCCAGGCGCGGCCGTCGGCGACTTCCAGCGACAGGTGGAAGTAGGTGCCGAGCAAGACCGGATAGCTGAGGCCGATGCGCAGCGCCTCGCCGAGGGTCGGCGCGGAGAGCAGCGCGTAGCCGAGCAGGCCGTAGGCGGAAATCCGCGTGCGCAGCCCCAGGCGCAGGCCGAGGGCCGGCTCGTCGCTGAGCCGGCAGGCGTTGGCGAACACCTGCTGCTCCTGCCAGGGGCTGATCAGGCGCCGCAGGTCGAGCAGGTCGGCGGGGGTGATGCCACTGCCTTCGAGCAGTTGCTCGCGGGCGAACCCTTCCTTCTCCAGCAGCGAGAGAGTGAGGGTCGACATGTGCAGCGAGTTGAGCCAGGTGGCGCGGGAGAAGGTCGAATCGATCATGGCGTGCCCATCGTTACCGGTGGCGCGCCGCGCTGTTACCGCGCGGACGGGATACACAGGGTAGGCAAGTTGCGTGCCGCCGCGCCTGTCGCCGGTCCCGCAGGCAGTTGGCTCAACCGCGCGAGAGGAAGCGCATACCCTCCTCCAGGCCGCTCAGGGTCAACGGATACATCTGTTCCTTGACCAGTTCGCGGACCAGGCCGGTGGACGCCGTGTAGTTCCAGGTGTCCTTCGGATAGGGGTTGATCCAGATGAGCTTCTTGTACTTCTCCATGAAGCGCTGCATCCAGACGTAACCGGCTTCCTCGTTCCAGTGCTCGACGCTGCCGCCGGCCTGGGTGATTTCGTAGGGCGCCATCGCCGCGTCGCCGACGAACACCACCTTGTAGTCCGGACCGTACTTGTGCAGCAGGTCGAAGGTGGCGGTGCGTTCACTGCTGCGGCGCAGGTTGTTCTTCCACACCGACTCGTAGATGAAGTTGTGGAAGTAGAAATACTCCAGGTGCTTGAACTCGGTCTTGCAGGCCGAGAACAGCTCCTCGCAGACCTTGACATGGGCGTCCATCGAGCCGCCGATGTCCAGCAGCAGCAACAGCTTCACCGTGTTGCGCCGCTCCGGGCGCATCTGGATGTTGAGCAGCCCGGCGTCCTTCGCGGTGTGGTCGATGGTGCCGTCGATGTCCAGCTCCTCCGCCGCGCCCTCGCGGGCGAACTTGCGCAGGCGCCGCAGGGCGATCTTGATGTTGCGCGTACCCAGTTCGACCTGGTCGTCGAGGTTCTTGTATTCGCGCTGGTCCCAGACCTTGGCCGCCTTGCCCTGGCGCTTGCCGGCGTCGCCGACACGGATGCCCTCCGGGTTGAAACCGCCGGAGCCGAACGGACTGGTACCGCCGGTACCGATCCACTTGTTACCGCCGGCATGGCGCTCCTTCTGTTCCTCGAGGCGTTTCTTGAACTCCTCGATCAGCTTGTCCAGGCCGCCGAGGGACTGGATCTGCGCCTTTTCCTCGTCGGTCAGCAGGCGCTCGAACTCCTTGCGCAGCCATTCCTCGGGGATCAGCGCCTTGAGGTGGTCGTCGAGCTTCTCCAGGCCCTTGAAGTAGGCGCCGAAGGCCCGGTCGAACTTGTCGAAGTGGCGCTCGTCCTTGACCATGATGGTGCGCGCCAGGTAGTAGAACTCGTCCATGTCGGCGAACACCACGCGGTGCTTCAGGGCATCGATCAGGTCGAGCAGCTCGCGCACCGACACCGGCACCTTGGCTGCGCGCATTTCGTTGAACAGGTTGAGCAGCATGGCTGCGACCTCGTCTGTTGTCCGTTGATCCCGGCGCGCGAGCGCCGGTCAGTATTGGTGTTCCTGCGGCAGGTCGTCGGCGATGACGTACCAGTCGGCTTTCGAACCCACGTAGATGTGCCGCTGCGCTACCGATGGCAGCGGCGAGTCGAGGGTGCCGAGGGCGATAGAGGTGTACGTCGGGTCCTCGTTGCCACCAAGCCACTGCAGGTTCGATCCGCAGTGGCGGCAGAAGGTACGGGTGACGCCTGGCGACGAGTGGTATTCGGCCACCGCGTCCGCTCCGGCGACATAGCGGAACGCCTCGCGGCGCACCTTGCCGTAGGTGGCGAACGCCGCGCCGTGGGCCTTGCGGCACTGGCTGCAATGACAATGACTGGCCGACTCGATGGGCGCGTCGATTTCATAGCTTACCGCGCCGCACAGGCAACTTCCGCTGAGCATGGGATGTTCCTCCGCTGTCTGGCGTGCCGCCCCGCAGCCCTTTCCCCGGAAAGGGCCGACGCACTCAGCGGCTGGCGCGGCGGCTCATGAACGCCAGGCGCTCGAGAAGCTGCACGTCCTGCTCGTTCTTCACCAGGGCGCCGGCCAGCGGCGGGATCGCCTTGGTCGGATCGCGCTCGCGCAGCACCGCTTCGCCGATCTCGTCGGCCATCAGCAGTTTCAGCCAGTCGACCAACTCGGAAGTCGAAGGTTTCTTTTTCAGGCCGGGCACCTTGCGCACGTCGAAGAAGATGTCCAGCGCCTCGCTGACCAGCGACTGCTTGATGTTCGGGTAGTGCACGTCGACGATCTTCTGCAACGTCTCGCGGTCGGGGAAGGCGATGTAGTGGAAGAAGCAGCGGCGCAGGAAGGCGTCGGGCAGTTCCTTCTCGTTGTTCGAGGTGATGATGATGATCGGGCGCTGCTTCGCCTTGATGGTTTCGTTGGTCTCGTAGACGTAGAACTCCATCTTGTCGAGTTCCTGCAACAGGTCGTTGGGGAACTCGATGTCGGCCTTGTCGATCTCGTCGATCAGCAGGATCACCCGCTCCTCGGCCTCGAAGGCCTCCCAGAGCTTGCCCTTCTTGATGTAGTTGCGCACGTCGTGGACCTTGTCCACGCCCAGCTGCGAATCGCGCAGGCGGCTTACCGCATCGTACTCGTAGAGGCCCTGGTGGGCCTTGGTGGTGGACTTGATGTGCCAGGTGATCAGCTTGGCGCCGAAGGACTCGGCCAGCTGCTCGGCGAGCATGGTCTTGCCGGTGCCCGGTTCGCCCTTCACCAGCAGCGGCCGCTGCAGGGTGATGGCGGCGTTGACCGCGAGCTTGAGGTCGTCGGTGGCGACGTAGGACTGGGTGCCTTCGAACTTCATCAGGAAATCCTCGAACGGTAACGCCCTGGCTGGAAAACCGGGCAGTTCAGTATTGTTTGAAAACCCGACTATAACGCGGGGACAAGCGCACTGTGAACGCAGACGGGTCATTCAGTCACTGAATGCCCGGCCACCTCGCGACCCGCCGTTCCACCCGCGTCTTCAGCCGTCGTCGTCGCGCGTCGCCGGGGAACGCTCGAAACGGGCGTTGAACGCCTCGACGAACGCGTTGCGGAGAATCCCGAGGAACGCCTGGAACGCGCTGACGTCCCGCTGGTGGACATTACCGCTCAGGCTCACACGGGTTGCGAACTGGTCTTTGCGCTGGTTCTTCAGCACCGTCTCGCCACCGCCGACCAGCGCCTCCCACACCGAGCGGAACAGGTTCTTGTCGCCATCCTCCACGTCCTGCCGCCAATTGAACACGTCCACGTCGCGCAGCAGCGGCTTGATGTAGCCGTCCAACTGGCCGCGCTTAGCCTGGGCCTCCAGCACCAGGTCGCCGGTGCCGGCATTGAAGTCGAACTTGCCATAGGCGCTGGCGAAGTCGTTGAGCCGCTTCAGCTCGACGCGGGTGACCCGCAGGCGCAGGTCGAAGTCCTCGAAGTCGCTCAGCGGGTCGAAATGCGCCGCCACTTCCAGCGGCGCCTGGCCGAGTATCCGCGCCGTGCCTTCGAGACGCGCCGGCCGCTCGCCCCGGGCGTCGGCCACATTGGTCAGGTTATAGATGCTGGCGTTGAGCGCCGAGGCGTGCAGGTTCACCGGCGGCTTCGAAGTGAAGTTGCGGAAACGCAGGGTGCCGTCCACCACCCGCACCTCGTTGAGGGTGATCGGCAGCAGCTTGTCCAGTTGCTCGCGCCAGTCGGTGCCGGCACCGGTCTGCGAGGCGTCGCGGTCGCCGCCGGCGTCGACGAAGTTGAGCTGCGGACGCTCGAAGACCACCCGCGCCACTACCGCGTGGTCATCCCAGAGCGCCTGCCAGCTCACCGACAGGTCGATGCTCGGCGCGTCGAGGAACGGCACCGGCACCTTGCCGTTGTCCTTGACGATGCTCAGCCCGTCGATCCGATACGCGCCGCGCCAGAGCGCCAGGTCGACGTCGGCGATGTGCCCACGGTAGTCGCCCATGTCGGCCAGCTTGCCGTTCAGGTAGTCGCGCACCAGGTACGGCAGCGCCAGGTGCAGCGCCAGCAACAACAGAAGCAGCGCCGCCAGGCTGCCCAGGGGAATGGCATAGCGTTTCTTCATCGGTACGGCCCTCCTGGACAGTGGACACGCGCGGCGCGCCGCTGGTTCGAACGCGTCTGGACGCGCGGGCGGGGGCGGAATAGGCTGATTGATCTTTCTCCATGCGACAAGGACACCATCATGAGCCGCATCTTCGCAGACAACGCGCAGTCCATCGGCAACACGCCGCTGGTCCAGATCAACCGCATCGCCCCGCGCGGCGTCACCATCCTGGCCAAGATCGAAGGGCGCAACCCCGGCTATTCGGTGAAGTGCCGGATCGGCGCGAACATGATCTGGGATGCCGAAGCCAGCGGCAGACTGAAGTCCGGCATGACCCTGGTCGAGCCGACCTCCGGCAACACCGGCATCGGCCTCGCCTTCGTCGCCGCCGCGCGCGGCTACAAACTGATCCTGACCATGCCGGCGTCGATGAGCCTGGAACGACGCAAGGTGCTCAAGGCGCTGGGCGCGGAGCTGGTCCTGACCGAACCGGCGAAGGGCATGAAGGGTGCGATCCAGAAGGCCGAAGAACTGGTCGCCGGCGATCCCGGGAAGTACTTCATGCCGCAGCAGTTCGACAACCCGGCCAACCCGGCGATCCATGAGAAGACCACCGGCCCGGAGATCTGGAACGATACCGAGGGCGCGGTGGACGTACTGGTCTCCGGGGTCGGCACCGGCGGCACCCTCACCGGCGTCTCGCGCTACATCAAGAACACCCGGGGCAAGCCGATCCTCGCCGTGGCGGTGGAGCCGGTGACCTCGCCGGTGATCAGCCAGACCCTCGCCGGCGAGGAGGTCAAGCCCGCCCCGCACAAGATCCAGGGCATCGGCGCCGGCTTCGTGCCGAAGAACCTCGACCTGTCGCTGGTCGACCGGGTCGAGAAGATCGGCGACGACGAAGCGAAGAACATGGCGCTGCGCCTGATGCAGGAAGAAGGCATCCTCTGCGGCATCTCCTCCGGCGCGGCGATGGCCGCCGCGGTGCGCCTGGCCGAGGAGCCGAACATGCAGGGCAAGACCATCGTGGTGATCCTCCCCGATTCCGGCGAGCGCTATCTTTCGAGCATGCTCTTCGACGGCCTGTTCAGCGAACAGGAACTGACCCAGTAACCACCGACCCGCGGCGCCGCAGCGAACCGGCGCCGCCTTGCGCCAGGCGTATCGAATCATGCTGGAAACCTCGCTCTTCGTAGCCACCCTCGCCACCCTGGGCATGCTCTCGCCCGGCCCGGACTTCTTCCTGATCATCCGCAACGCGGCGCGCTACCAGCGCTCGGCGGCGATGATGACCTCGCTGGGGGTGATCCTCGGCGTGGCCACCCACATGGCCTACTGCGTCGCCGGCCTGGCGGTGCTGATCACCACCACGCCGTGGCTGTTCAACGCGCTGAAGTACACCGGCGCGGTCTACCTGATCTGGATCGGCATCCAGGCCCTGCGCTCGCGCGGCGGCGGCACGCTCGACCTGGCGGTCGGCGGCGTGCAGCGCGTCGGCCACTGGAGCGCCTTCCTCCAGGGCTACCTGTGCAACCTGCTCAACCCCAAGGCCACGCTGTTCTTCCTCGCCGTGTTCACCCAGGTGCTGAGCCTGGATTCCAGCTTCGCCGAGAAGCTCTGGTACGCCGGCATCATCGTCGGCCTCGCCGCGCTCTGGTGGCCGCTGCTGGTGGTGCTGATCCAGAGCGCGGTGGTGCGCCGCGGCCTGGCCAGGGCCCAGGGGGTGGTGGACAAGCTGCTCGGCGGCCTGCTGATCGCCCTCGGGGTCAAGGTCGCCCTGAGTTGAGGCAGGCGGGCGGAGCGACGCCCCGCTGCGGTGCCGATGCCTGTCTGCGGGCCCGCAGGTAAAAGCCGCCCCTTTCCTCGCTTCCGGCAACGCGGGATAAAACCCGGGTGCCGGCCAGCGTTGCCGGCGCCCCCTGAGCGCCGGCGGCGAACCAGTCCGTCGCCGACGCTGTCGTCAGCCGACAGGACACCTACAACAATGAAGACCCGCATCGCTTCCCTCACCCTCCTCGCCCTCGCTTGCGGCAGCGGCGCAACCCTCGCCGCGGACAACCTGAAGATCTACAACTGGTCCGAATACATCGCTCCCGAAACCGTGGCGAACTTCGCCAAGGAAACTGGCATCCAGGCCACCTACGACGTCTACGACAGCAACGAGACCCTCGACGGCAAGCTGATGACCGGCCAATCCGGCTACGACGTGGTATTCCCGTCGAACCACTTCATGGCCAAGCAGATCCAGGCCGGCGCCCTGAAGAAGCTGGACAAGTCCCAGTTGCCCAACTGGAAGAACCTCAACCCGGTGCTGCTCAAGGCCCTGGAGGTCAACGATCCGGGCAACCAGTACGGCTTCCCCTACCTCTGGGGCACCACCGGCATCGGCTACAACCCGGCGAAGATCAAGGCGGTGCTCGGCGACGACGCGCCGCTGGACTCCTGGGATATCTTCTTCAAGCCCGAATACATGCAGAAGCTGAGCAAGTGCGGGGTGGCGGTGCTGGACAACGGCCCCGAGCTGCTGCCCATCCCCCTCAACTACCTCGGCCTGCCACACCACAGCCAGAAGGCCGACGACTACAAGCAAGCCCAGGCGGCGCTGCTGAAGGTGCGCCCGTACATCCGCTACTTCCACTCCTCGAAGTACGTCAGCGACCTGGCCAACGGCGAGATCTGCATGGTGGTCGGTTTCTCCGGCGACATCCTGCAGGCCGCGACCCGCGCCAAGGAGGCCAACAACGGCGTGGAAGTGCGCTACTCGACGCCGAAGGAAGGCTCGCCGCTGTGGTTCGACATGGTCTCGATGCCGGTCGACGCGCCCGACGAGAAGGCCGGCTACGCCTTCATGAACTACCTGCTGCGTCCCGAGGTGATGGCGGCGATCAGCAACCATGTGCACTACGCCAACGGCAACCTGGCCGCCGACCCGCTGGTGGACGCCGAGATCAAGGCCGACCCGGCGATCTACCCGCCGCAGGAGAAGATGGCCAAGCTGTTCGCCCTGGAATCCATGCCGCAGAAGATCGACCGCGTGCGCACGCGCACCTGGAACACGGTGAAGACCGGCAAGTGAAGCCCGGCGCCGGCCCGGTTTGTCGCCGGGCTGGCGTTTTAGCGCAAGGCTCGCCCACAGGCTCGTCAAATCCCGGACGGCCCGCTATAGTCCCTCTCGTTGTCTCTATCGACCGGATAGCCTCCATGAACCAGCGCTCGCACAGCTCGCTCCCCGCCCTTCCGGTAGCCACCGGCGAGGTCGGCGCGCGCCAGCCGTGCGCCAGCCTGGGCTGCGTTTCCCCTCCTGTAGTCGCCTCGCCTCCGCCTCCCCCTCCCGGTTCGGCCGCCTGCCCGCCGCCGGGCGTCAGTCCCTGACGAGCGCGGTAGCGCCCCAACCCTCTTCCACAGCCCGCCGCAAGCAGCGCCATCCGCTGCCGAGGCGTGCCGTCCGCCGCCGGCCCGAGCCCGCGGCATGCCCGACTACAAGGTGGCAGATCCATGTTTGCACTGAACAAATCCGCGCTGGCCGGCCTGGCCAGCACCAGCCTCTTCGTCCTGCTCTGGAGCAGTGGCGCCATCGCCTCGAAATGGGGCCTGGCGCATTCCTCGCCGTTCGCCTTCCTGGTGTTCCGCTTCGGCATCGCCCTCGCCTGCCTGCTGCCGCTCGCCCCGCTGCTCAGGCTGCGCGCGCCGCGCAGCGCGCGTGAGCGCGGCAAGGCCCTGCTCACCGGCCTGGTGATGCTGGGGATCTATCCGATCTTCTATATCTTCTCGCTGAAGCTGCAGGTCACTCCCGGCATGATGGCGACCATCCTCGGCGTGCAACCGATCCTCACCGCCGTCATCCTCGAACGCCGGCAGTCGCCGGCGCGCCTGTTCGGCCTGCTGCTGGGCCTGGCCGGCCTGGTGCTGGTGGTCTACCAGGGCATCGGCCTGGCCGGGATGTCCACGGCCGGCATCCTCTGCGCACTGCTGGCGCTGGCCGGCGTCACCGGCGGCTCGATCATGCAGAAGGGCATCCGCGAGAACCCGCTGGGCACCCTGCCCCTGCAGTACCTCGCCGGCCTCGGCCTGTGCCTGGCGTTCGTGCCCTTCCAGCCGTTCGAGTTCGAATGGAACGCCGGCTTCCTGGTTCCCGCGCTGTGGATGGGCGTCGTGGTCTCGGTGGGCGCGACCCTGCTGCTCTACCGGCTGATCGCCCAGGGCAACCTGGTCAACGTCACCAGCCTGTTCTACCTGGTGCCGGCGGTGACCGCGATCATGGACTTCATGGTCTTCGGCAACCGCCTCGGCTGGCTCAGCCTGCTGGGCATGGGGCTGATCGTGGTGGGTCTGATGTTCGTCTTCCGCAAGGCCGGCTGAGCGAACCGAGCGGGTCGCGGCCCGCCCTTGGCAGAGCGCGCGCGGATTCAGTTCTGCGCGAGCTTGCCAGCCATCGCCGCGAACCCCGGCCCCGGCACCGCCGTCACATCGCGCGACCCCACCGGCTCGCCGCACTCCGGGCAGACCATGGTCGGCCGGAACTTGTGGCCACAGGCCTTGTGCACGTACTCCACCGGAGCGCCGCGGCCCTCGTCGAGCCAGCGGTCGCCCCAATTGGCCAGGGCCAGCAGCACCGGATGCAGGTCGTGGCCCATCTCGGTGAGGCGGTACTCGTAGCGCGGCGGTCGCTCTTGGTAAGGCACCTTCTTCAGCGCGCCCGCCTCCACCAGCCGGCTCAGGCGGTCGGCCAGTACCTGGCGGGTGACCCCGAGGCTGGCCTGGAACTCATCGAAGCGGCGCATGCCGAGAAAGCAGTTGCGCAGGATCAGCAGCGTCCAGCGATCGCCGAGGATCGCCAGGCTGCGCGCCATCGAACAGGGCGTTTCGCCGACTTCTTGCCATTTCATGGGGTTCTCCCGGAAAAACCTCCGTCCATTCTAGGGGGCCGCTTCGGAGCTTGACCAGTTCCAAATTGGAACTTAGTATCCGGCCGAAAAGGTCATGGACCCGGCGCGCTCCTGGCAGGATCGGACAAACCAGCACTACGGACGGGTCCCATATCAGCGCCCGCATAGTAAGTTCCGATTCGGAACTGTAGAAGCGTCGAGCATGAGAGGGAAAGGCCGATACGACGGGGTTCCGTGTGCCGCCCGCGCGTCGTCCTTGCAGCACAGCGTCAGGCAGTCCCGAAAGAACGAAGCCCGCACGGCTGGGGTGCGCCCCAGGTTGCGCCGGCAACGACAACAACGAGGAACACACCGTGACTACGCCGTCCCCGCAATGGAAGAAGACCGCCTGTATCCTCTGCAGCCTCAACTGCGGGCTGGAAGTGCAGACCGAGAATGGCCGCATCAGCAAGATCCGCGGCGATGACGACCACCCCGCCTCGCAGGGCTACGTCTGCGAGAAATCGCAGCGCATGGACTACTACCAGAACGGCGCCGACCGCCTGGACACGCCGATGCGCCGGCGCCCCGATGGCAGCTACGAAGCCATCGACTGGGACACGGCGATCCGCGAGGTGGCGGAGAAATTCCTCGCCATCAAGCGCAGGCATGGCGGCGAAAGCATCCTCTACTACGGCGGCGGCGCGCAGGGCAACCACCTCGGCGGCGCCTACGGCGACAGCACGCTGAAGGCCCTCGGGGTGAAGTACCGCTCCAACGCCCTGGCCCAGGAAAAGACCGGCGAGTTCTGGGTCCAGGGCAAGATGTTCGGTACCGGCGTGCACGGCGACTTCGAGCATTGCGAGGTGGCCATCCTGATCGGCAAGAATCCCTGGCAATCCCATGGTTTCGCCCGCGCCCGCGTGCTGCTCAACGCCATGGCCAAGGACCCCGCACGCTCGATCATCGTGATCGACCCGCGCCTGAGCGAAACCGCCGCCCTGGCCGACTTCCACCTGCAGATCCGTCCGGGCACCGACGCCTGGTGCCTGGCGGCGCTGGTCGGGATCATCGTCCAGGACGGGCTGCTGGCGCGCGACTGGCTGGCCGAGCACACCAGCGGCTACGAGCACATCGTCGACGAACTGAACGCCATCCCAGTGGCCTACTGCGCCGAGACCTGCGGGGTGGCGGAAGACAAGCTGCGCGCCGCCGCCCGGCGGATCGCCAGCGCCAGCAGCGTATCGGCGCTGGAAGACCTGGGCATGCAGATGAACCTGCACTCGACCCTCGGCAGCTACCTGCAACGCCTGGTCTGGTTGCTCACCGGCCATTACGGGCGCCCCGGCACCAGCAACGCCTTCGTGCCCTTCCTCTCGCTGTCCAAGGCCAGCAAGGGCGATACCTCGATGGGCAAGAAGGGCGCGCCACGCGTCGAGAAGCGCAGCCCGGTGGCCAATGCCAAGATCATCATCGGCCTGATTCCCTGCAACGTGATTCCAGAGGAAATCCTCACCGACCATCCCAAGCGCTATCGCGCCATGCTGGTGGAGACCGGCAACCCGCTGCATTCGCTGGCCGATAGCCAGCGCATGCGCGAAGCCATGCGCGCCCTGGAGCTGTCGGTGGTGATCGACGTGGCCATGACCGAGACCGCGCGCCACGCCGACTATGTGTTGCCGGCGGCGAGCCAGTTCGAAAAGGCCGAGGCGACCTTCTTCAACCTGGAATTCCCGCGCAACGCCTTCCACCTGCGCGCGCCGCTGTTCCCGGCGCGCCCCGGCACCCTGCCGGAAGCGGAGATCCACGCCCGCCTGCTGGAAGCCATGGGGGTGCTCGGCGAGAAAGACTACCGGCCGTTGCGCCTGGCCCTGAAGCTCGGGCGCAAGGCGTTCTCGGCGGCTTTCCTCGCCGCCGCGGCGACCCGCCCCAAGGTCATGAAATACGCGCCGGTCCTGCTCTACCGTACCCTCGGCCCGACCCTGCCCGCCGGCATGGAAGCGGCCGCGGCGATCTGGGGCATCTGCCAACTGCACGTGCTGAACAACCGCAAGACCGCTGCCCGCGCCGGCTTCGACGGGTTGCCGCCGCTGGCCGCCGACCGCCTGTTCCAGGCCATGCTCGACAACCCGTCCGGGGTGGTCTTCGCCGAAACCACCTACGCCGAAAGCTGGCAGGCCGTCGCCCGTCCCGAACAGCGGATCAACCTGCACATCCCCGAACTGTTGCCGGAACTGGCCAAGCTCGCCCACAGCGCGCCACCCCACGATCCGGCCTACCCGTTCATCCTCGCCGCCGGCGAGCGGCGCAGCGACACCAGCAATACCGCCGTGCGCGACACCGGCTGGCACCGCCGCGGGCGCTACGGCACCCTGCGCATCAGCCCGCAGGACGCCGAGGCGCTGGGCTGCGCCGACGGCGAGGTGCTGCGCGTGGTGACCCGCCGCGGCGACGTCGAGGCGGAAGTGGAGATCAGCGACATGATGCAGCCGGGCAATATTTCCCTGCCCAACGGCCAGGGCCTGGACTACCGCAACGCCGAGGGCGAGGTGGTGCGCCGGGGCGTGGCGCCCAACGAGGTGACCGACTGCACCCAGCGCGACTTCCTCGCCGGCACGCCCTGGCACAAGTACGTGCCGGCGCGCCTGGAACGGCTGGCGACGCCCGCCGCTACGAACGCCTGAGCCAGGGAGGACGATCATGACCTTCGTCGTGCTGGAAGAATGCATCCGCTGCAAACACACCGACTGCGTGGAAGTCTGTCCCGTGAACTGCTTCTACGAAGGCCCCAACTTCCTCGTCATCCACCCCGATGAATGCATCGACTGCGCGCTCTGCGAGCCGGAATGCCCGGTCGCCGCGATTCGCGCCGAGGACGAGGTGCCGCTCGGGCAACGGCAGTTCATCGCCCTCAATGGCGAACTCGCCGCGCATCCCAACTGGACGCAGATCACCCGCAAGAAGCCGGCGCCCGACGACCACGACGCCTGGTTCGGCCTGCCGGGCAAGCTGGCCGAACTCGACCGCAACGGCGCCTGAGGCGCTGACGGTGCTCAGGCTTCGGCGCGCGAACGCATGAGCCGCCGGTAACGGCGGGTCTGCAGGAGCGCGCCGGCCTGCTGCGCGAGCAACGCGCACAGCGGCGACACCCGTGGGTTGGTCGCCCTGCCCCGGCTCAGCTTGCGCAACTGGAACTTCACCGCGGCCATGTTCGCCAGCGAGGCCAGGGGTTTGTTCCTCCAGGTTATCGGCCGCAACTGCGGCGCCGAGTCCTTGCCGGCGCGCCAGTCGCGCGGCAGGTTCGGCTCGATCGCCAGCGCCGTGCCGATGCCGACCATGTCCACCCCGCTGGCCAGCACCTGCTCGGCCACCGGCCGCCGGCGGATGCCGCCCGTGACCATTACCGGCATCCGCGCCGCCGCGCGGATGTCGCGGGCGAACTCGACGAAGTAGGCCTCGCGGGCCAGGGTCCGCCCGTCGCGCGCTTCGCCCTGCATGGCCGGCGCCTCGTAGCTGCCGCCCGACAGCTCGACCAGGTCGATGCCCAGGCCATCGAGCATCCGTACCACCTCGCGGGCATCGTCGGCGCTGAAGCCGCCGCGCTGGAAATCGGCGGAATTCAGCTTCACCGCCACCGCGAAGCCAGGGGCAACCTCGGCGCGCACCGCCCGGACGATCTCCAGCAGCAGGCGCGCGCGATTCTCCAGGGAGCCGCCCCAGGCGTCGCTGCGGCGGTTGCTCAGCGGCGAGAGGAACTGGCTGAGCAGGTAACCGTGGGCGGCATGGATCTCCACCCCGCTGAAGCCGGCCCGCTCGGCCAGGCCGGCGCTGCGGGCGAACCGCTGGATCACCTCGGCGATCATCGCCTCGTCCATCGCCTTCGGCGTAGCGAAGTGCCTGGACATCCCGCCCAGTTCCAGCGGCACCGCCGAGGGCGCCCAGGCCTGCTGGCCGAGATTGGCCTGCATCTGCCGGCCGGGATGGTTGATCTGCAACCAGAACTGCGCGCCGGCGGAACGCCCGATGCGCGCCCAGCGGCGGAACTTCTCCAGTTGCGCGTCGTTTTCCAGGACCACCCCGCCGGGGCCGGTCATGGCACGGCTGTCGACCATCACGTTACCGCTGATCAGCAGCCCGGCGCCGCCGTCGGCCCAGGCCTGGTAGAGGCGCATCAGGCGTTCGGAGGGGGCCTGCGCGGCATCGGCCATGTTCTCCTCCATGGCGGCCTTGGCGAGGCGATTGGGAATGGTCGAGCCGTTGGGAAGCGTCAGCGTGTCGAACAGGTTCATGGGCCTACCTCATGAGGACAGTGGCCCGACGATAAGATTGAAGTCGACTTCAAGGTCAACGCTTTTTTTGCCGCGCCGCCCGGGCCCTGACCGGGTGCCGGGAGCGCGCCCCCAGCACCCGGCGCGCTCAGCCGCGGATGAAGGCCAGCAGGTCGGCGTTGATCACCTCGGCCTGGGTGGTCGGCATGCCGTGCGGGAACCCCGGATAGATCTTCAGCGTGCCGTTGCGCAACAGCTTCGCCGAGAGTACGCCGGAATTCTCGTAGGGCACGATCTGGTCGTCGTCGCCATGCATCACCAGCACCGGGATGTCGATGCGCTTCAGGTCATCGCTGAAGTCGGTCTGGGAAAAGGCCACGATCCCATCGTAGTGGGCCTTGGCGCCGCCCATCATGCCCTGCCGCCACCAGTTGCGGACGATCCCTTCCGAGGGCTGCGCCCCGGGACGGTTGTAGCCATAGAACGGGCCGGCGGGAATGTCCTGGTAGAACTGCGCGCGATTGGCCGCGAGCTGCGCCTGGAGATCGTCGAAGACGCTCTTCGGCAGGCCGCCCGGATTGCCCTCGGTCTTCACCATCAGCGGCGGTACCGCGCTGATGATCGCCGCCTTCGGCACCGGGTCGTCGGGATAGCGGGCGATGTAGTGGACGACCTCGCCGCCGCCGGTGGAATGGCCGACATGGATCGCCCCGCGCACCCCGAGGCGCTCGACCACCGCCGCCACGTCGTCGGCGTAGTGGTCCATGTCATGGCCGTCCCAGACCTGGCTGGAACGACCGTGGCCACGGCGGTCGTGGGCCACTACGCGAAAGCCCTCGGCGAGGAAGAACAGCATCTGCGCATCCCAGTCGTCGGAACTCAGTGGCCAGCCATGATGGAAGTAGATCACCTGGGCGTCGCGCGGCCCCCAGTCCTTGTAGAAGAGTTCGACGCCATCCTTCGTTGTCACGTAACCCATGTCGCTTCTCCCGATCGGTGTGGATGCAGGCAACGGCGCCACCCTGCGGCCGCCGTCCCCTGTGTAGAGTAGAAAGCCGCCTGCGTTGCGCCGCCTGGACGAGGAAAACGCGACCGGCGGTAGCGCCCATGCGGCCTGGCGAACCCGTCGATGGAGGCGAGTTCGTCGCCCGGCCGTGAAACCACCCTAGGCTTGAAGTAGGCTTGAAGGTCAACGCGTTTCGAGGTGCGACATGAAAATCGGCGAACTGGCCAAGCTCACCGGCCTGGCGACATCGCGCATCCGCTTCTACGAGGCCAGCGGCCTGATCCGCTCGCAGCGCAAGGCCAACGGCTACCGCGACTATGCGGCAGATACCGTGTGGATCCTGGAGTTGGTCACCGGCGCCCAGGGCGCCGGCTTCTCCCTGGAGGAGATCGCTCGCCTGCTGCCGAGCGGCGACGGCGCCTGGCAGCACGGCGAGCTGCTCGAAGGCTTGCGCCGCAAGGTGGCCGAGATCGAGGCCCTGCAACGACGCCTGGAACAGAACAAGGCACAATTGCTGGTGGCCATCGAAAGCATCGAGAACAAGCCGGACGGCCTGCAGTGCACGGAAAACACCCAGCGCGTGCTGGAGCGCCTGCGCGAGGAAGGCCCTCCACAGACGGTCGGGCGTCCACGGCAAACCCGCTCGCGGGGGGCCTCTTCCACGCCGGCGGAGCAGCGGCTTTCCGACGCTTGACCTTGAAGTCGACTTGAATCTTAGAGTGACGCCAACCCACCCGGACAGCCTGCCGAAACCGGCTGCCGAAGGGATCACTCACCGAGGAAGGTCAACGCAATGACCAAGCGCGTCCTGCACGTCGTCACCAACGTCGCCCACTATGCCGATCCGCCCCAGCCCACCGGGCTGTGGCTGTCGGAGTTGACCCATGCCTACGAGATCTTCGCCGCCCGGGGCTACCAGCAACGCCTGGTCAGCCCCCGCGGCGGCGAGTCGCCGCTGGAGCCGCGCGCCCTCGGCTGGCCCCACGCCGACGCCAGCGCCAAGGCCTGGCTGGCCGACGAGGCGCGCCTGGCGCTGCTGGCCGACACCGCCGCCCCCGAACAGGTCGACGCGGAGGCGTTCGACGCCATCTATTTCACCGGCGGCCACGGCGTGATGTGGGACTTCCCCGACGACGCCGGGCTGCAGCGCCTGACCCGCGAGATCTACCAGCGCGGCGGCATCGTCTCGTCGGTCTGCCACGGCTATTGCGGCCTGCTCAACACACGCCTGGACGATGGCCGCCTGCTGGTCGCCGGGCGCCGCCTGACCGGCTACTCCTGGATCGAGGAAGTGCTCGCCGGGGTCGCCCGCAAGGTGCCGTACAACGTCGAGGAAGAAATGAAACGACGCGGCGCGCTCTACGAAAGAAGCCTGCTGCCGTTCACCAGCAAGGTGGTGGTCGACGGCCGCCTGGTCACCGGGCAGAACCCGCAGTCGGCCAAGGCCACGGCCGAGCAGGTGGCCGCCCTGCTCGGCTGAACGCGGCGCGTCAGTCCTGCGCGCGCCTCATCTGGAAGTCGTGGCGCCGCTTGCCGATGAAGAACGACATCTGCATCGTGCCGTCGGCCAGGGGCCGCAGGATCGTCGCAGTGCTGGTCGTGTGGTAGGGGTCGAACTCGTCGAAGGGCGACCTGACAGGAATGGAGCCGCCATCGACGCCTTGCGGGCTGCGCGACGCGGCGGCCTACGCCAGCGGCTTGAGCATGAGGAAGTTGCGCACGCTGTAGTAACCCTGCGAATCCTGCCAGTCGAGAGCGGCCAGGTTCTGCATGCCGGCCTCCCACGGCTGGTTGTCGAACAGCGCCTCCACCGTGCGCTGGTTGCCGAAGGCACAGAAGAAATGCCGGAACCAGTGCAGGCGCGCGTCCAGCGGCTCGGCGCGGATCGCCCGCTCGATGCTCGGGAACAGCCCGGCCGGCAGCGGCGGCGCCTTGCCCTCGGCGCCGCGCAGGCCGAGGTTGCCGATATGCACCTCGAAACGCCGCTCGCCGACCTCCCAGGTCTCCACCATCACCTGGTCCTCCTCGGCCTGGCCCCAGAGCGCGGAAAGCAGCACGTGGAAAGAGTTGGAGGCGAAGTTACGCAACGCGTCCTGCAAGCCGTCCTCGCCGCTGCCGATGCCGGCGAAGGCTTCCTGCAACTGGCGCTCGTCCTCCAGCAGCACGTCGACATCCAGCCGTCCGGTCTTCTCCCCCGCATACCAGGTGGCGCGGATCGCCGGTAGCCGCCCGGCTGGCGCCACCCATTCGCCGTGCACGACGCACTCGATCCGGTGGGATTCGAACAGAGCAGCCAGATGCTGCGAGACGGAGACCGCTTCCATGGGTTGTCCTTGCATGGTCGAGGGCGCGCCGCCGAGGCGCTGCCCGGAAAGCCCGGCGAGGCCGGGCGAAACGCGGCATAGGGTAGCGCAGATCGGAATCCTCGGCGCCGCCAGCTTCGTCACGCTGGCGCAGCGACAGCCAAGAGCCCTCCTGCCGTCGCTGCTGCGAGCGGGGCCTCGTCCACCTGGCTGGTCTGGCGCAGGCGTGGGACAGGTCGGGCCGAAGCACCCTCCCAGGCCCTGGCCGAGAACTCGGGCGCATAGGCAGGGAAACGCATCGGTAACGATGAGCCGGACGTAGTGCGCAGGAACCCGGAAGGGAATGCGACATCAGATTTTTCTGTTTGGCAACGTCCGCGGCTGCTTCATGTGTTGGCCGAACAAGAATGACCATCGGCAAGCCCGCGACGTTGTTCTGCGTCTGTCCTTCAGACCGACTCGACGGTGACCCAGTAACGCGTCAGGTAGCGCACGCGCACGGGCAGCGACTTGCCCAGGTTTTGCAGGACCGCGTCGATCCGGTCCAGGCGGTAGGTGCCGGAAAGGCGCAGCTCCGCCACCTCGGCGGCGCAGCGCAACACCCCGGCGCGATAGCGGGACAGCTCGGCGATGAACTCGCCCAGCGGCCAGTCCACCACCGTCAGCACGCCCTGCGTCCAACTGCCTTCGCCTTCGCGCAAGGGCGTCGACGAGTAGCCGCGTCGCTCGTCGAAGAGAGCCTGCTGGCCGGCTGGCAGGCGCATCGGCCGGGTCGGCGTTTGCAACGGGCGTAGCTCCACTGCATGGCTGAGGACACAAACGCGCGTGCGCGGCCCCTCGCAACGCACGCTGAAACGGGTTCCCAGCGCGCGCACGCTGCCTTGTGCGGTGTGCACGAGGAACGGGCGAGCGCTCTGCGCGCTTTCCACGAGGATCTCGCCCCGCCACAGGTACGCCTGGCGCAGGCTTTCGTCGTAGGCCAGGTCCAGCGCGGTGGCGCTGCTCAGGTCGACCCGGGTACCGTCCGCCAGGCGCAGTTGGCGGCGTTCGCCGACGCCCGTGCGCTCCCCGGCGAGGAGCGCACGGTAAGACAGGCCGCCGCTCGCCAGCCAGCCGCTACCCGCGGCGCAGGCCAGCAGGGCGAGCGTCTTGAGCAGCGCTCGGCGCCGCGCACGCACGCCTGCCAGCGTGTGCAGGGAGGTCTCCACCGGCAGCACCGCCCATTGGCCCTGCAAGCGCTCGATACGCTCCCAGGCCCGACGGTGTCGCGGGTCGGCCTCCAGCCATTCGCGCCAGGCCTGGCGCTCGCCATCGTTCGGCGGTTCCGCGCCGAAGCGCACGTACCAGGTGGCGGCGGCCTCCAGCACCTCGATCTCCAGTTCCATGGTCAGTCCTTGCAGAGCAACAGGCAGCGGGTCATGGCGCGAACCATGTGGTTCTCCACGGTGGTCATCGAGACGCCCAGGCGCTCGCCGGCCGACCTGTAGGTAAGCCCTTCGAGCTGTACCGCGAGGAACACCTGGCGGGTACGCTCGCCCATGCCGTCGAGGGCGAGGTCGATGGCAGTCAGGGTCTCCAGGATCGACAGTCGCGTTTGCGCTGGAATGTCCAGCGGCTCCGGCCGCGCGGCCAGGCTGTCCAGATAGGCCTGCTCGGTGGCGCAGCGGCGGAAGCTGTCGCTCATCAGCGCCCGGACGCTCGCGCTCAGGTAGCAGCACTGTTCGCGGAGGGCCTCGGCGCTACGCGAGGCGAACACGCGCACGAAGGTGCCGTGGGCGAAATCGGCGGCATCCTGGGCATTGCCCAGGCACAGGCGAAGCCATTGCCGGAGCCGGCTTCCATGCTCGACGCGGGGTTTGCCTATCGAGGCCGTCGGGCACACTGGCCGTTCTTCTTGCGGTGGATGGGGGCTGGCGGGAGGGAGCATGGCAGTCCACGACACTTATGATAATGAGTCTCATTCTATTTACGCCCGAAGCGGAACTGCAACTGCGCATGCGATCGCCCGGCAGCGCCACCGTTCGGCGCCCAGCACGGCTCGAAACGCCCGCAGGTCTAGACTTCCACGGTCGCCCCCGCCCATGGAGACCCAGCCATGATCAGCAAGAACACCATCTGCCTCTGGTACGACAGTGCCGCCCTGGAGGCCGCGACCTTCTACGCCGAGACATTTCCTGACAGCGCCGTGCTGGCTGTCCATCGTGCGCCCGGCGACTACCCTTCCGGCAAGGAGGGCGACGTGCTGACGGTGGAGTTCCGGGTGATGGGCATTCCCTGCCTCGGGCTCAACGGCGGCCCGGCCTTCCGCCACAGCGAAGCGTTCTCCTTCCAGGTCGCCACCGACGACCAGGCCGAGACCGACCGCCTGTGGAACGCTATCGTCGACAATGGCGGCGAGGAAAGCGCCTGCGGCTGGTGCCGCGACAAGTGGGGCATCTCCTGGCAGATCACCCCGCGCGTACTCAGCGAAGCCATCGCCAGCCCTGACCGCGCGGCGGCCAGGCGCGCCTTCGAGGCGATGATGACGATGGGCAGGATCGATATCGCCACCATAGAGAAGGCCTTCAAGGGCTGAACGCCCCAACGCCTTGCAAAGGAGTCACGAAATGGATCGATTCACCGGCGGCTGCCTCTGCGGCAAGGTCCGCCTGGTGGCGAGCGGCCGCCCCTACCGGGTCGGGCTCTGCCACTGCCTCGACTGCCGCAAGCACCACGGCGCGCTATTCCACGCTTCGGCGATCTTTCCCGAGGAGGCGGTGAGCATAGAAGGCGAGACCCGCGACTATGCCGGGCGTTTCTTCTGTCCGCAGTGCGGCTCCTCGGTGTTCTCGCGCAGCGCCGACGAGATCGAGGTCAGCCTCGGCGCCCTCGACACTCCCGACCGGTTCCAGCCCACCTACGAACTCTGGACCGTCCGCCGCGAGGGCTGGTTGCCGGCGTTTCCGCTGGCACGGCACTATGAAAGAGATCGCGAAGGCGACGGACGCAGCGAAGAGTGACGTTGTTCCAGCAGGAGAAGGGAGGCAGCATGGACGAACTGTTCGAAGAGCACCTGGAGATCGCCAAGGCGCTCTTCGCGCAGCGCTTGCCGTACTGGTGCGATGTCTTTCTGCGCCCGGCCGACCAGGCTTTCAACGCCTACCTGAATGCCCGCGGCCAGGCCTCCACCTACCTGGTGCTCGAAGGCTTCGATCCGGTCTATATTCCTCTCTGCTGCGACCTCGACGCCGTGCGCGCGACCGCCAGGGCCAGGGCTCGATTGAGGGAAGCGGGGCTGGGCGAAGACGCGCTGCCCGTACTGCTCTGAGCGCAGGCCGCCAGTATCGCGGAAGCGTCTGCTGGCAATTTCTCCCACCGCACTGTCCGCCAACGGAAGGCTACATGACCCGCCCCTACCTGTTCCGTCTCGCCGCCGGCCTGGCGCTGCTCCTGCCGGCCGCCTGCACGTCCCCTGCCCCGCCAGCACCGAACCTGACCGCGCTGTTCGCCGACGCCCTGCACTGCCGCGGCGACTTCCCCGACGGCCGCGACCGCGCAACCGCCGAGCGCCTGCGCGCCGAGGGCGTCGAAGTGCTGGATCGCGCGCCCGGCGAGACCCTCGACCTGCTCTACCGCTTCGCCACCCCGCTGCGCATCGACGGTAGCCTGGTGAACGCGGTGCGGGTACGCGGCGACAGCGGCGTGCTGGTGATGGCCTACGCCGAGGGCGACCTCGAAGACTTCGCCCGGCGCCAGGGCGCGACGCCGCACCCGGCGGAACGCGCCGCGCTGGATGGTTTCGGCGAGCTGGAGGTGCTCTACAGCCGTCCGTTGCCGCCGCGTCCCGGCCTCGACGAAAGCCCGCCGCGCCTGGTGATCGGGCGCGGGATCGAGGCGGCGGCGCAGGCGTTCCGCTGGGGCTGCCGGAGCTACGACGGCTGAACCCCGGGCAGGCCTTGATCGAGGACAGCCAGAGCGTGCTCCGACTCTGCTAGGCTCGCCTTTCCAGCTTCGATGAGGTCACACCCGGATGGCCAACGAATCCCCCGTACCCCAAGCGGTCGACAGCCCGATCACCCGCAGCGCGATCTTCCTCGTCGCGACCCTGGCGCCAGGCGAGGAACCCGCCGCCACCGTGCGCGCCCTGTGCGGCGACATCGCGGCGCTGGTGCGCTCGGTCGGCAAGCGCGTGCCGGGCGGCGACCTGTCCTGCGTGACCGGCTTCGGCGCCGCCGCCTGGGAACGCCTGTTCGGCTCGCCGCGCCCGGCGTCGCTGCACGCTTTCCGCGAGATCGGCAGCGGCGAGCGGGTCGCCGTGTCCACCCCGGGCGACCTGCTGCTGCACATCCGCGCCGAACAGATGGACCTCTGCTTCGAACTGGCGACCCAGTTGCTCGGCCGGCTCGGCACAGCGGTCAAGGTGGTCGACGAGGTCCACGGCTTCCGCTACTTCGACATGCGCAGCATGGTCGGCTTCGTCGACGGCACCGAGAACCCGACCGGTCGCGACGTCGCCCGCCATACCCTGGTCGGTGACGAGGACCCGGACTTCGCCGGCGGCAGCTACGTACTGGTACAGAAGTACCTGCACGACATGGCCGGCTGGAACGGCCTGACCACCGAGGCGCAGGAGCGCATCATCGGCCGCACCAAGCTGTCCGACATCGAGCTGGACGAAGCGCTCAAGCCGAGTTGCTCGCATAGCTCCCTGACCACCCTGGTCAAGGACGGCGAGGAAGTGAAGATCCTCCGCGACAACATGCCCTTCGGCCGTCCCGGCTCCGGCGAGTTCGGCACCTACTTCATCGGCTACGCGCGCTCGCCGCAGCCACTGGAGGAAATGCTCGAGAACATGTTCGTCGGCCGTCCAGCGGGCAACTACGACCGCCTGCTGGACTACAGCAGGGCGGTGACCGGCAGCCTGTTCTTCGTACCTTCCGCCGACCTGCTGGAGGCACTGGCCGACAAGGCTCCGTAGGCGGCGGGTGCCGCTCTCTCCGCCGGCATGCGGCGGCGCCTGCGCCAAGTGCCAGCGGGCGGCGCGGATTCCCTGCGGAGCATGGGTGGAACGAGGGTGCGCCCGAGCCGGGCAGAGGAAAGGCCACCCGCGCAGCGCACGCCTGACTGGCAGGTTTCGTCGCCTCCGGCGAGGTCAGGGTTGGAGACATGGCCCTCGGGGCAATATGCTGTGGCCACGACACACGCTGTGAGCGACTATCGATGCCAGGGACTGCACTGTTCGAAAAGCCACGCTGGTTGCGCGACCTCCTGCGCTTCCTGCCCCTCAAGAGTCAATTCGTCCTCTCCGGGAACATCCGCGACCTGCAAGCCTGCGAAGTGGTGCCGGGTACGGTCACCGCGCAGAGCTTCAACCAGACCCTCGGCGACGCCCTGCTGGACGCCGGCTACGCCCAGGTGCTGGCCTGGGATCCGCTGGCCGGGTTCCGCGTGCTCGGCCGGCCGGGCAGCGAGGCGGGGGCCACTGCGCAGGTGCTTCTCGACCTCGGCCTGACCCCGGTGGACGGCGCCGCGCCGGCCGGCATCGACCTACTCGGCGCGACCCTGCAACGCCTGGTCAACCGTAGCGGCGAGCCGATCGCCCTGATCGTCGACTTCGCCTCGCGCCTGGCGGTGCGCAACGACGCCCTGAGCGCCGCCGAGCACCAGTTGTTCACCCAGGCCCTGGTGCTCTCCCACCAGGCCCGCAGCCGTCCCGCCGGGGAACAGCGCAAACCGTTCTTCAACAGCGTGCTGTGGGTGGTGGAAAAGGAAGGCGACCTGCCCGACTGGCTGCTGGTGGACAACCCGCGCCTGCGCCATATCCCGGTGTCGAAGCCCGACCAGCCGGCGCGCCGGGCCCTGGCCCCGGCGCTGCTCCGCGGGCTCGGCGGCGCGGGCGTCGCCGAGGAGGCCCTGCAACAGGCCGCCGCAACCTTCGTCGAGAACACCGAAGGCCTGCTGCTCCTCGATCTCAACGCCATCGTCCAGTTGGCGCGCGTGGAAGGCCTGGCCATGGAACGCATCGCCGACGCCGTGCGCCGCTACAAGGTCGGCGTCACCGAAGACCCCTGGCTGAAGATCGACCGCCAGCGCATCCGCCAGGCCGACGAGATCGTCCGCCGCCGGGTCAAGGGCCAGCAGCACGCGGTGACCCACATGCTGGACATCGTCAAGCGCGCGATGACCGGGGTCGGCGCCAGCCGCAAGGGCAACCGCCCGCGCGGCGTGGCCTTCCTCGCCGGGCCCACCGGGGTCGGCAAGACCGAGCTGGCGAAGACCGTCACCAGCCTGCTGTTCGGCGACGAGAGCGCCTACATCCGCTTCGACATGTCCGAGTTCAGCGCCGAGCATGCCGACCAGCGCCTGATCGGCGCGCCGCCCGGCTACGTCGGCTACGACGTCGGCGGCGAACTGACCAACGCGATCCGCGAAAAACCCTTCAGCGTGGTGCTCTTCGACGAGATCGAGAAAGCCCACCCCCGGATCCTCGACAAGTTCCTGCAGATCCTCGACGACGGCGTGCTCACCTCCGGGCGCGGCGATCGCGTGTACTTCTCCGAGGCGCTGATCGTGTTCACCTCGAACCTGGGCATCTACCGCCAGGGGGAAAACGGCGAACGGGTCGCCAACGTGCTCCCCGGCGAGCCCTTCGAGGCGGTGCAGGGCAAGGTCCACGGCGAGATCGAGCGCTACTTCAAGCTGGTTCTCAACCGCCCGGAAATCCTCAACCGGATCGGCGAGAACATCATCGTCTTCGACTTCATCCGCGCCGACGTCGCCGAGCAGATCTTCACCCAGATGGTCGACGGCACCTTCGCCGACCTCCGCGAGCAGCGCCTCGTCATCGAACTGGCCGAGGCGCCGCGCCAGGCGCTGCACGACCTCTGCCTGGGCGACCTGTCCAACGGCGGCCGCGGCATCCGCAACCAGCTCGAAGCGCGCCTGCTCAACCCGTTGTCGCGGGCACTGTTCGACCAGGACGCGCAGCCGGGCGAGCGCTTCCTGATCAGCGCCCTGGACGCCGACGGCCTGACCCTGGAACGCCGCTGAGATGGAACTGAGCCTGTCGCGGGTGCATTTCCCGGTGACCACCCTGGGCCCGGGACGGCGCCTGGGCATCTGGTTCCAGGGCTGTAGCATCCGCTGCCCCGGCTGCATCTCCGCCGATACCTGGGGGCCGGGACGGCGGCGCATCGCCCTGGCACGCCTGCTCGCCGACATCCAGCCATGGCTGGAGCAGGCCGAGGGCATCACCGTCTCCGGCGGCGAACCCTTCGAGCAGTTCGCTGCCCTCCTCGCCCTGCTCGGCGAACTGCGCCAGCGCAGCCGCGCCGACATCCTGGTCTACAGCGGCTACCCGCTGGAGCATTTGCACGCGCAACTGGAACAGGCCGCCGGGCTGATCGACGCGCTGATCAGCGACCCCTACCAACAGCACGCCGAACAGAGCCTGGCCCTGCGCGGCAGCGACAACCAGCGCCTGAGCCTGCTCACCGAACTCGGCCGCGCGCGCCTCGGCGGCTACCAGCGGCCACTGCGCGAAGACGACAAGGCCCTCGACCTGATGTTCGACCATGACGGCAGCGTGTGGATGGCCGGCATCCCGCGCCGCGACGACCTGCTGCGGCTACAGGACCTGCTGCGCGAACAGGGCCACCAACTTAGCGTCAGCGCCCATCGGCCGCGCTGAATGGATCGATACCGATGATACGTTTCTGCCCCAACTGCCAGAGCGAACGCTCGCTTTCGGAAATCTTCTGCGAAGGCTCGATCCAGGGCCAGCCCTGCGGCTGGGACCTTTCCGCCGAAGCCATCCATCCCGCCGGCTGGCGACCACAGCCGGTGCTGACCCAGGAAGCCATCGCGCCGCCCGCCAGCGAGCCGCCAGCGGCGTCCGCCCCGCTCTGCGCCAACGGCCACCCGCTGCAACCCGGCGACCTGATGTGCCTGGAGTGCGGCGCCGCGCCGGCCGAAGGCCCGCTGCCGATGCAGGCCGAGGCCACGCCGCAGCCCGCCGTCACGGAAACCCTGATCGACGGCTGGCGTCTGCTGCGGCAGATCGCCAGCAGCGACGGCGTGCGCGAGCGCTACCTGGCCGAACACGCGGAAAGCGCCCGCCAGGCGGTGCTCACCCTGTATCGCCCGGGCGCCGAGCCGGACCCGGCGATCTACGACGTGATCCGCCGCCTGCCGCGCGAACACGTACCGGAAATCCTCGCCACCGGCCGCTGGGACGAGCGCGCCTACGAAGTGGTCGAGGAGCTCACCGGCGGCAGCCTCGCCGACCTCGGCACCGTGCTGGAGGACCGCGAGGCGGTGCGCCACGTGGTCCGCGAGCTGGGCCACGCCCTGCACGTGTTCAACGAAGCCGGCCTGCGCCACCGCGACCTGCGCCCGGCCAGCCTGCTGGTGCGCAGCCACGAGCCGCTGGACCTGGTGATCAGCGGCTTCGGCTCGGCGCGCCTGTCGGAGTTCGACCTGGATATCGTCTCGCCGCTGGAGACCAGCCGCTACATGGCCCCCGAGGCGATCGCCGGCGGCGTGGCGGCGGCTTCCGACTGGTGGAGCCTGGGCATGATCCTGCTGGAGCAGTTGACCCGCGGCTCCTGCTTCGAAGGAGTCAACGCCAACGCCTTCCTGATCCACGTGCTGGCCAACGGCGTGGCGCTGCCCGACGACCTCGACCCGCAGTTGCACCTGCTGCTGCGCGGCCTGCTTGCACGCGACCGCCACCAGCGCTGGCAGTGGCCGCAGGTACAGGCCTGGCTGAACGGCGAGGCGGTGGACGCGCCGGCCTCGGCGGACAGCGAAAAGGACGACGCCGAAGGCGCCAGCATCGCCCTCGGCGCACGGCGCTTCCGCAAGCCGACGGTCTTCGCCCTGGCCGCGGCCCAGGCCGAGCACTGGGCGGAGGCCCTCGACCACCTGCTGCGCGGGGCGATCGTCACCTGGGCCGAGCACATCGGCCTGTCGCCCAGGCTGCTCGCCGGCCTGCGCCAGGTGGCCCAGCACGAGGGGCTGGAGGACGACTTCCGGCTGATGCTGGCGCTCAAGCTGCTGAACCCGGAAATCCCGCTGATCCAGCGCGGCGAGATCGTCACCCCCGGCTGGCTGCTGGAGCATCCGCTGGAGGGCTACCGGCTGATCAGCGGCTCGGTGCCCGACCTGCTCGAACAGTTGCACACCGAAAGCTGGCTGTCGCGGCTCAAGACCCGCGCCGAGAACGTCCGCCAGCGCGCCCTGCACCAGCACATCGAACTCGCCGAAGAACAGTTGCGCATCTACCTGCTGTCGACCTCGCGGGCGCGCCTCGCCGCGCAGTGGCAGGAGCGCCAGCGCCTCCTGCCGGACACCGAGCACCCCGGCCTGCTGGCCCTGGCCGAGCGCCGGGTGATCGCCGAGGAAGACCTGATCGTCCTGCTCAGCGCCAACATCGGCCAGTTCCGTGCCGCCGAGGCGATCGTCGAGGAAGCCGCCGGCCTGGCCCGCGACGCCGATGTGCACCTGTTCGACGCGGAGACCGCGCGCGGCCTGTTGCAGCACTCGCGGCAGGAGCTGTACCGCCGCGTCGACGAACGCATCAGCGGCTTCGCCCGCAGCGGCGTGCCCAGGGTCGACGAATGGGCCGAGCAGTTCCGCCTGGAGCGGCGCATGCCGTTGGCGAGGGTCCTGGTGCTGCTGGCGATCCCGCCGGAACAGTGGCTGGAACCGCAGAAGCAGCAGTACGTGTCGCAGATCCTCGATTTCTTCGAGAAGAAAGTGGTCGCCGCGGTGATGCGCGGGCCGCTGGTGCGCATGAGCATCGGCAAGAGCACCCCACGCATCGACCTCAACGAACTGCACAGCGCGCGACGCCCCGCCGCCGCCCTGCTCGACCATCTGCTGCAACGCAACGCCCGCGCGGTGAGCCTCGACCCGGACAGCTTCCTCGCCAACCCGCAACTGGAAGTGCGGCTCAACGCGCTGTCCCGGCAAAGCTCGCTGTACAAGCGTGACACCGGCATCGACGGCCTCTACCTGGGCTTCCCCTTCCTGCTCAACCGCGACCCGCGCGGCACCACCCGCACGCGCATCGTGCCGCTGCTGCTGTGGCCGCTGAAGCTGCAGCTGGAAGTCGGCAGCCGTGGCCAGGTGGCGCTGGCCTTCGACGGCGAGCGCGAGGAAGTGCGCCTCAACCCGGCCCTGGAAAGCCTGCTCGGCCCCGAGCCGTGCAAGCGCTGGCGCAAGGTCGCCGACGAACTGCTCGGCCGCTCCGCGCTGCGCGCCGCCGACGTGATGGATGCCTTCGGCCTGCTCGCCACCCCGCGTGCTCGGGTGCTGGAAGGATTGCCGCCGAGTTCCACCGAGGTCACGCCCTACCAGGACCAACTGGCCTGCGCCGCGGTGCTGTTCCACGTCACCTTCATGGGCCAGGCGATCGGCGAGGACCTGCGCCAGTTGAAGAGCCTGCCGCCCTCCGGCACCGGCCTGGAGACCGCGCTGCGCCTGCGCGAGAACGGCGAGCCGGAAGCCCGCGAGAGCCCGCCGGAGTTGCAGCGCTACTTCACCGTGGCCAGCGACCCGTCCCAGGAGGCCGCCGTGTTGCAGGCCCGGCAGAGCCCGGGGCTGCTGGTGGAAGGCCCGCCCGGTACCGGCAAGAGCCAGACCATCGTCAACATGGTCGCCGACGCCATCGGCCGCCAGCGCAGCCTGCTGATCGTCTGCCAGAAGCACGCCGCCCTGGAAGTGGTACACAAGCGCCTGGTGGCCGAGGGCCTGGGCCAGCGCATCGTCATGCTCAACGACGTCAACCGCGACCGCGAACCGGTGATCCGCAACATCCGCGAGCAGCTCGAAGCGCTGTTCGCCGACGCCGGCGGCGCCCAGGGCTGGGAGCGCCAGCGCGAGCGCCTGGCGGCGCGTATCGAGGCGCTGGAAGGCGAACTGGACCGCTACCACCAGAGCCTGCACCGCGTGGACGAGGCCACCGGGCTGAGCTACCGGCGCCTGCTCGGCGAACTGATCGAGCTGGAGAAAGGCTCGCCGCCGCTGGACTTCCCGGCCCTGCGCCAGCGCCTGGCGGCGCTGGACATCGGCAGCCTGGCGCGCCTGGAGGAAAACTGCGCGCCGCTGGTCCGCCTCTGGCTACCGGCCCGCTACGAAGGCAGCCCGCTGGCGCAACTGCGCGCCTTCGCCACCGACCAGGCCACCCTGCAAGCCTTCGCCGACAGCCTGCGCGCCTTCGGCGAAGCGGAGAACGCCCGGCAGAAAGCCCTCGACGAACACCCGGCGAGCTTCGAGGTCGACGACCCGACGCCCTACCGCGCCTGGCTGGCAAGCCAGGTCGGTACCCTGCTGAATTTGCGCGAGGAGCAGCGCCAGCGCCTGGCCCACTGGCTGCCGCTGTTCCGCGACGCCGCGCCAGGACAGCCGAGCCGTGGCGACGGCCTGCTGGCGGAGGCCGAGCAGATCGAACGGCAACTGCGCCAGCTCGACCTCGAACGGCACGCGCCGCTGCTGTCTCCTGCCCTCGCCATGCTCGAAGAGAACAACCTCGAACGCTTCCAGGCCCACGCCCGCCAGGTACTCGAGGCACGCACCTGGCTGGCCCGGCTCAACCCGCTGCGCCTGCTGCGGCGCGGCCGCCTACGGCGTTTCCTGCGCGAGCACGGCGAGGCCGACGACGACAGCCGCCTGGCCGCCCTCCTCGGCGCCTGCGGCCTGGAGCGCCAGTGGCGGCCGCTGCGCCGGCAACTGGCGGCGCTGCAACAGAGCCTGGGGCTGGCGACAGTCGCCACCGATGCCGGTCCGGAACTGACCGGCCTGGCCGGCAGCGCCAGCCAGCAACTGCGCGAGATCCAGGTCCTGGCTCGCAGCCTGGCCCAAGCGCCACGCGCCGAGCAGCTCGACGCGGTGATCCTCACCGGCGAGAAACAGCGCTTCGAAGCGCTGCTCGGCGACCTCGACGCCGCGCTGATCCGCCAGGCCGCACGCCAGCTCAGCCTGGACAAACTCAAGGTGCTCGCCGACTGGCTCGGCGACGAACTGCTGGAACAGCTGCACCGCGCCATCGCCGGCAACCAGAGCAACCTGCCGGCCCTCGGCCGCCTGCGCGAGGCGCTGCCGCAACTGGTCGCCTACCAGCGCTTCCGTGGCCGCGCCGGCCAGCTCGAAGCCACCGAGCTGGAATTCCTGGCCCTGCTGCGCCAGCGCCAGGAACGACTCGACGCGATTCCCGCCGAAGCACTCGAAGCCACGGTGCGCCGCATGCTCAATCGCGAAGCGCGGCTGGGCTGGAAGCAGCGCCTGGAACAAGACAATCCGGAACTGCTGTTCAGCCAGGACGAAGCCAGGGCCAGGGTCGCCAGCCTCGCCGAAGCCGACGTGCAGATGCGCGCGCTGAACCGCGAACTGCTCGGCAAGGGAATCGACGCCGCGCGCCTGGGCAGCCGCAAGCAGTGGGAAGACGTCACCCGCCTGACCGGCAAGCGCTCGCGGCGCCTGCGCGAGTTCATCGAGCTGGGCGCCGAACTCGGCCTGATGAGCCTGCGCCCGGTCTGGCTGATGAACCCCGACCTGGCCAGCCGCGTGCTGCCGCTCAAGGCCGGGCTGTTCGACATGGTGATCTACGACGAAGCCTCGCAGATGCCGGTGGAGTTCGCCCTGCCGACCCTCTATCGCGGGCGGGTCACGGTGGTCAGCGGCGACGAGAAGCAGATGCCGCCGACCGCGTTCTTCTCCAGCCGCGTGGAAAGCGACGAGGCCGAACTGTTCGACGGCGAAGCGCCCGACGAGGACGCCGACGAGGAGCAGCGCGAAGCCTACGAGGACACCTGGAACCGCCGCGAGATCAAGGACTGCCCGGACCTCCTGCAACTGGCGCGCAACGCCCTGCCCAGCACCACCTTGCAGATCCACTACCGCTCGGCCTACCGCGAGCTGATCGGCTTCTCCAACGCCTCGTTCTACGGCAACCGCCTGAGCGTGCCGGTACGCCATCCGCAGGCCAACATCCTGCGCATCAAGCCGCTGGAACTGATCCAGGTGAACGGCCTGTACCAGAACCAGAGCAACGAGCGCGAGGCCGAGCGAGTCGTCGACTACCTCGCCGAACTCTGGCGCCAACCCTACGCGGCGCGGCCGTCGGTGGGCGTGGTCACCTTCAACCGCAAGCAAGCCGACCTCATCGAGGAGCGCCTGGAACTGCGCGCCGAGCAGGACGAGGCGTTCCGCGCCGCCTACAGCGAGGAGCGCGAGCGCAGCGAAGACGGCGAGGACATGGGCGTGTTCGTGAAGAACGTGGAGAACGTGCAGGGCGACGAGCGCGACGTGATCGTCTTCTCCTCCACCTTCGGCCGCAACGGCCAGGGCAGCTTCCGGCGCAACTTCGGCGTGCTCGGGCAGACCGGCGGCGAGCGCCGTCTCAACGTGGCGGTGACCCGCGCGCGGCGCAAGGTGGTGATGATCACCTCGATGCCGATCGGCGACATCTCCGACATGCTCGGCACCCAGCGCTCGCCGAGCAGCCCGCGCGACTACCTGCAAGGCTACCTGGAATACGCCCGCGCACTGTCCGCCGGCGAATTCGCCGGCACCGGCCAGCTGCTCGAGCGCCTGCAAACCGACCGCAGCGACCAGCGCCGCCAGCACTACCAGCGGCACGACGGCTTCAGCGAGATCGTCGGCGAGTATATCCGCTCGCTGGGCTGGTCCGCCGCGCCCGCCAGCGAAGGCGACGCCTTCGGCCTCGACTTCGCCATCGAGAACCCGGCCACCGGCCTCTACGCCATCGGCATCGAATGCGACGCCCCCTGCCACCCGCTGCTGGAACGCGCCCGCGCCCGGGAAATCTGGCGCCCCTCGGTGCTGCGACGGGCGATCCCGCACCTCCACCGGGTTTCCTCCCAGGGCTGGTACCACGACGGCGACAACGAACGCGCACGGCTGCGCGCCGCCATCGAGAAAGCCCTGGCGCCCAGCACGGAAACCCATCCCACGGCAGCAGCGGAGGCCTCCCAATGAGCGGACCGAAAGTCGTACGAATCGTCACCCGGGAAGAAGCCATCGCCACCTGCGAGCGCGACCTGCAACGCCTGGACAAGGCCCTCGCGCGCTGGGAAAACCAGGCCAGCCGGCTCGCCCAGCTCAGCGACGCCGAGCGCGCCGCCGCCCACGCCCGCCGCGCCAGCCTGCACGCCCTGCTCGAACAGGAACGCTGGCTGGACGTGCAACTACAGGTGAAGATCGAAAGCGAATTCCTCAAGCGCGACCTCGCCGAACGCGAAGAGCGCGCCATCCGCCAGGCCGCGGAAACGCGCCAGCAACACCGCCGCCTCCAGGAAAACGCCAGCGCCCTGCTCCAGGCCCTCGACGCCAGGCCCGATGCCGCCAGCGCGACACTCCGGCAAACCCTGCAAGCGCTGGCCGACGGCGCCCTCCGCGACGACGCGGAAGCCCTGCTCGCCCAAGGCTTCGCCGCCCTCGCCAGCGCCCCCGCCGAGGAACGCCTCAGCGCAGCCCAGCACGAACTCGCCCAGCGCCTGAAGACCGACGAAACGCCCATCACCCTGGAACAGTGGCGCGCCCGCCAGCAACAGGACGCCCCGCGCGAACAGCGCCTGGCGCGCATCGACCGGCACATCGCCGAACTGCAACTGCTGCAAGGCGAGGCCAGCGCCCAAGCGTTCCTCGAGCGACTGGCCCGCGCCGAAGCCGAACAGCGCCCGGAGCGCCGCAACCTGCTGCTCGACAGCCTGGTCCTCGACCTCGCCCAGGCCGCCCGCGAACACCAGCAGCAACGCCAGCGCCTGGAACACCTGCAAGTCCTCGCCAGCGAAGTCGCCGCCCTGGGCGCCGCCGAACACGCCGAACTGCTCCAGCGCGCCGCCGCCTGCCAGCCCGACAGCGATCCGCAGCAACTCGCCGAACTCACCGAGCGATGCAACGCCATCCTCACCGCCCACCTCCAGCAACAGGCCGCCCTCGCCCGCCGCCAGGCCGTGCTCCAGGGCCTCGCCAGCCTCGGCTACGAAGTCCGCGAAGGCATGGCCACCGCCTGGGCGCAGACCGGCAGGGTCGTCCTGCGCAAACCCGCCACCCCCGGCTACGGCCTGGAAGTCGGCGGCAAGGCCGACAACGGCCGCCTGCAACTGCGCGCCGTCGCCCTCAACGCCAACCGCGACAGCCAGCGCGACCGCGACATCGAAACCCTCTGGTGCGGCGAATTCCAACGCCTCCAGGCCCTGCTCGCCGCCCTGGGCGGCGAACTCAGCGTGGAACGCGCGCTGGGAGTGGGGGAAGTGGCGTTGAAGGAGATTGGCGAGGAGGAGCAGCGGGAGATGGGGGCGCTGCGGCAGAGGGGGTTGTGAGGAGGCCAGCTGGCGCCTCGGCGAGGCATTCGATCCGGGCAGCCCATCGCTTGACCCCTGGATGCCCCCTCGCTACCCTGCCGGCCAGGTGCTGAACACACCTTCTCTAGGCGGTTAGCCGCTCCCGAAAGCCAAGCGGTTTTTTACCTACACAGGAAAAAATCATGGCTACCCAGAAATCCCCTCTTTCGAACTCTCGACTTCTAACGATCGGCTACCAGCTCTATGAAAGCCGTCATAGCGATTGGGAACGTCGTGGCAAGCCACGGCAAATTCCCTACCTGCGCTTGAGTGGCGACTGGCTGGAGGCTGCGGGCTTTGAGGTTGGCTGCAAGGTGAGCATTCAGGTCACCAGGCGGCGCCTTGTCATGCAAGTGGTTGAGGATTGAGGCCAAGCGCCCCTCGGGCAGAGGGTATCTGCTCAGGGGGCGCTGGTTTCGCTGTGAACCTTCATCCCATTCCTGCCGCATCTCGCCCTGCGCTCGCACGCCAGGCCTCGTAGGAAAACGTCGCTCAGACACCGCTGTCTCCTCGAGCTGAAGCCAGCATGGGAGAGCAAGCTCAGCGTGAAGCGAACTCCTGGACTACAGGAAGCAGCAAAAAACCTATGGGTGGCTGACGATTCGCCGAGGGCATGTCCGACAGCTTGTAGCCCCCTATCCCATGAAGAATCCCTACGATCTTTCTCCCTTCGTCTGAAGGAAGTATGGTGGCGGGCAATGGCGTCGCAGACGCCCGAGGCCCCGCCTCGCCGCCAGCCCGAAAAGATTCCTGGATATCGCCGTGACAAACGCATCGCCCCCCTCCTCCCTGGTAGACGTCGGCCAGCTCGCAGCCGCCCTCGAACGTTTCGCCGCCGAGCGCAACTGGGCCCAGTTCCACTCGCCGAAGAACCTGGTCATGGCCCTGACCGGCGAGGTTGGCGAACTCAGCGAGATCTTCCAATGGATGGACGAGGAGCAGTCGAAAGACGCCGCGCGTCATCCCGACACCGCCCAGGCGGTGCAGGACGAACTGGCCGACGTACTCATGTACCTGGTGCGCCTGGCCTCGGTCCTCGGCGTCGACCTGGATGCCGCCGCCCGGCAGAAGCTGGAGCAGAACAACCGGAAATACCCGATAGAGAAAGCCCGGAATAGCAGCAAGAAATACGACCAGTTCTGAAGAAAGGCCATATCAGGGAAGATCGACGTGATCGTTTACGAAGCGACCAAGAAGCAGTTCCTGCAAGACAGCGACAACGACGATATCGAAGAGGTGATCCTCCAGCATTTCAAGGCGGTCACCGGCAAAAGCGTCGGCAACTCGGAAATCAACTCGTGGAAAGGCTCCCTCGGCTACATGGCCAAGGTACTGCGCGACGAGGAAGTGCCCGACGACACTGGCCTGGCCATCGAGTTGCATATCCCCCAGACCTCCAAGCGCATCGACATCACCCTCACCGGGCGCGACGAGTCGGGAGCCAAGAATGCGGTGCTGGTTGAACTGAAGCAGTGGAGCAAGGCCAGCGCCACCGGCAAGGACGCCATCGTCCGCACCGCCCTGGGCAATGGCCTGCGCGAGGTCGTCCACCCCTCCTACCAGGCCTGGTCCTACGCCACCCTGCTGGAGGGTTTCAACGAGGCGGTCTACGAGGCAAGCATTTCCGTCCGCCCCTGTGCCTACCTGCACAACTACCCGCGCGACGGTGTGATCGACTCCCCGCACTACCGCGACTACATGGAAAAGGCCCCGCTGTTCCTCAAGGGCAAGGACGAACTGGCGCGCCTGCGCAGCTTCATCAAGCAGCACATCAGGACCGGCGACGCCAAGGAAGTGCTCTACGAGCTGGCCAACGGCCGGATCCGCCCGTCCAAGGCCCTGGCCGACTCGCTCAAGGGCCTGCTCGCCGCCCAACCGGAGTTCGTACTGATCGACGACCAGAAGGAAATCTACGAGTCCGCCATCGCCGCGGCCAGGTCAGCCTCCGAGACGCATCCCCGTGTACTGATCATCGAGGGCGGCCCGGGCACCGGCAAGACGGTGGTCGCGATCAACCTGCTGGTCCACCTCACCGGGCTCGGCCTGGTCGGCAAGTACGTGTCCAAGAACGCCGCGCCACGCAAGGTCTACGAATCCAGGCTGGTGGGTTCCATCACCCGCAGCCGCTTCTCCCACATGTTCACCGGCTCCGGCGGTTTCATCGAGACCGAGCCCAACACCTTCGACATGCTGATCGTCGACGAGGCCCACCGCCTGAACGAGAAGAGCGGGCTCTACGGTAACCTCGGCGAAAACCAGATCAAGGAACTGATCGAAGCCTCCAAGTGCGCCATCTTCTTCATCGACGAAGACCAACGCGTCACCCTCAGCGACATCGGCAGCAAGCAGGCCATCCGCGAGTTCGCCAAGGCGAAAGGCGCCACGGTCGAGGAATACAGCCTCGCCTCGCAGTTCCGCTGCAATGGCTCGGACGGCTACCTCGCCTGGCTCGACGACGTGCTCGACATCCGCCCGACAGCCAACCAGCAACTCGACACCAGCCAGTACGAATTCAAGGTCTTCGACACCCCCGAGGCCCTGCACGCCGCCATCGCCGCCCGGAACCAGGACAACAAGGCCCGCGTCGTGGCCGGCTACTGCTGGCCGTGGCGCAGCAAGAAGGATCCCCGGCAACAGGACATCGTCATCGGCGACTACCAGCGCCAATGGAACCTCGACCAGGACGGCAGCCTCTGGATCATCGCCGAGAACTCCATCGAACAGGTCGGCTGCATCCATACCTGCCAGGGCCTGGAGGTCGACTACATCGGCGTCATCATCGGCCCGGACCTGATCGTCCGCGACGGCAAGATCATCACCGCCCCCGAACAACGTGACCGCCACGACAAGTCCATCCGCGGCTACAAGAAGCTGATGAAGGAAAACCCGGAACTGGCGCGGAAGGAGACCGACCTGATCATCAAGAACACCTACCGGACGCTGATGACCCGGGGGATGAAGGGGTGCTACGTGTTTTGTACGGATGAGGAGACGGCGAGGTATTTTCGGGGACGTGGCGGGAGGTAGGACAGCTTCCAGGGTATCGTGGACGCGTCATGCAAAGAGATGGGGATGAGGAATTTTAATATTCTACCCCTTGTACCCCATGCCAGTGGTCGACCTCATAAATCATTGATTTTAAAAGCCTCACTTAGGGCGCTCGCTGCCACCGATGCCCCACGATGCCTGACGATCTTCAACGACTCCCCGCAAAAGTCCCTATGCCTCGGAAAAGCCGCCAACCCCAACAACACCACCTAACAACAAGAAACAGGACCTCGTGCCGAGCTTGTTAGCGCGACTGACTAGCCGTCCGAAAGCAAAAACACCGCGAGCCAAACAAGGCAATTTCTTGCCCCCCCTAAGGAACCACCTGAGGATTGAACACCAGCGCAGCTTACTGTATATAAAAACAGTTAAAGTCCTGTTCTCAGGCTGCATCTGGATCACACAGCCGCCGTTACTCGGAAACACGGCGGATTAGCGCGCACGCTCAGGCCCTCCAGCCCTAACGGAATATGAATATCCAGAAAATCAAACACATATCAGCCTCACGCAGCGCATAGCGCCCTGCCAGAACACAGCAGGAAGTCATTGCGTTTGCGTTCCTGGCAATCCATCATTCACGGTTAGGGCCCCTATAAGACCTGCAGAAGCAGCGCGCCATGGGCAGACCCGGCAAAAGCCCCCAAACGGGTGTGGAGAAGCTTTATGGAGAAGGAAATCCCCCACGAAGGATTCACAGGCTCTAGTAAAGAGCCGCTCCAGACGCTCCTTCCCTTTAATATCGATGAACCCGGGCAGGAGCCCATGAAAATCCAAGATTTCCCCCCACTCCCCGCCTCCGAACAGCCGTTGATGTTTGCAGACTTGTTTGCAGGCTGTGGTGGCCTGTCCCTCGGTCTCTCACTTTCAGGCATGAACGGCGTGTTTGCCATCGAACGCGACAAGATGGCTTTCTCGACCCTATCCGCCAACTTGCTTGAAGGGCGGAAGGTGCCGGCTCCGCAGTTTTCATGGCCCTCATGGCTAGGCAAGAAAGCCTGGGCAATCGACGAGGTTCTCGAAAAGCACCCGATTGAGCTCAGTCAGCTAAAGGGCAAGATCCATGTCTTGGCAGGAGGACCACCCTGCCAAGGTTTCAGCTTTGCAGGAAAAAGGAATGAATCCGACCCCCGCAACAAGCTGTTCGAGAAGTACGTCGAAATGGTCCAGGCCATCCGACCATCGGCCCTTGTCCTGGAAAATGTCCCTGGAATGAAGGTGGCGCACGCCACAAAGAAATGGAAGCAACTAGGTATCTCGATCAAGCCCCAGTCCTACTACGACAAGCTGGTAGAGAGTCTGGACAGGATCGGATACCACGTCCAGGGCAATATCGTCGACTCCTCTCGCTTCGGGGTACCTCAGAAGCGCCCACGCCTGATAGTAATTGGGCTCAGAAAGGACCTGGCCCAGCACCTCGAAGGCGGGGTAGCCCGAGCCTTTGTGCTGCTAGAGGAAGCCCGGCTCAAGCAGCTACAAGAGTTCGACCTTCCCGAGGCCATCCATGCCGAGGATGCCATCTCGGATATGGAGATAGGTCACGCGGGAACGAGGCCCTGCAATGACCCTGACTCCCCTAGGAAATTCGAAGAGATTGCCTATACCGGCCCTCGAACGGCGTTCCAAAGGCTCATGCATCGAGGCTGTGATGGCACCATCGATAGCTTGCGCCTCGCCAGGCACAAGCCAGAGATAAAGGCTAGGTTCCAGGCGATCATCGACGACCCCAACTGTGCCAAGGGCGTACGGATGAACGCCGAGATACGCCAAGCATATGGACTCAAGAAACACCGCATCTACCCAATGCAGGCCAGCGCTCCGGCTCCCACTATCACGACACTGCCGGACGATGTCCTCCACTACAAGGAGCCCAGGATACTGACCGTTCGGGAGTCTGCTCGACTGCAGTCATTCCCGGACTGGTTCCAGTTCCGAGGAAAATTCACCACTGGCGGTAGCCAACGGACGAAGGAGTGCCCGCGCTACACCCAGGTGGGCAACGCGGTACCACCTTATTTGGCACGCGCCGTCGGCTTGGCTATCAAGGCAATGTTGGATGAGGCCGTGATGCTCGCCGGCCAACAGGCAGAGCGAGAACAAGAAGAGAAAATGATAGCCATCGCTTGAACACATAGGAGTCGAGGGGAATGGATAGCTCCCAACTGGAAGGGGCGCAATACCCGGCCGCGCTTGTCGACTGGGCCGGCCATCACTCAGGAGGCGTAAAAAGGCTGCTGGATAAAAATAGCGGCCAGCCTAACAAGCAGCTGCTACGGACGAACCTTTTGTCCCGTCTCCAGGCCTGGGCTAACAGGCTTCCCACCGAGACCTCAGCTGTCCCCAGGATTGTCCTGCTTGTGGGTGGTCCCGGGAATGGGAAGACAGAGGCAATCGAGTGCACCATCCGCTGGCTCGACGAGAGCCTCGGCTGCGATGGCCGGTTGGTCGAGGAACTCTCGAAAGCCTTCCATCCCTCAACCGGCTCCGCAGTCCCCCGGCTGGCCAGGGTAGATGCCGGCAGCCTTGCCAAGCTAGATAGCAGACTGAGCCTCGACATTGTCCAGGATGCCTCTGCTACCGCCGGGCATGAGGGAAGCACCGCCCCCGTCCTTCTTATAGAGGAGCTTGCCAGGCTACTGGATGGACCTCCGACCCAAGCCTATCTCTGCTGTGTCAATCGTGGTGTCCTCGATGATGCCCTGATCCACGCAATAGACAACAATCTGGAACAAGCACGAACTCTTCTCGAGGCGGTTACCCGGGCTGTAAGCCTGGCGTACAACGCGCCTTCATGCTGGCCCCTCGAGGGTTTCCCATCCATTGCAGTCTGGCCGATGGATGCCGAGTCGCTCTTGGTAAAGCCGGACGACGAGCCCGTAGCCCCTGCCGAGATACTCCTAGGCCAAGCCACTGCTCCCGATATGTGGCCAGCGAAAGGGGAATGCCCAGCAGGCGACAAATGCCCTTTCTGCGCCAGCCAGGCCATCCTCGCGCGGGATGAGAACAGGGCATCCTTGCTGAAGATATTGCGCTGGTATGAGCTCGCCAGTGGCAAGCGTTGGAGTTTCCGGGACCTGTTCTCCCTCACCTCGTACTTGCTAGCAGGCCACCATCCTGTAGTCCACGATCCCTCAGGGACTCCCCACCAGTCCACTCCTTGCCAATGGGCTGCGAACCTTGTCGACCTCGACCAAAAGGCCCTAACGGCGAAAAGGCATGGCAAGCAGTCGCTAACTGCCATTTTCCACCTGTCGACTTCGAGCTACCAACATGCGCTCTTCCATCGCTGGGACAAGGACGCAGCTACCTCGCTCCGCCGCGACCTCAAGGATCTTGGCCTCGAGAAGGAACTCGAGATGGAGGAAGGGCGAACCCTAATGGGGCTTGTCTATTTCCTTTCGGAGCGCAAAAGCCACTATCTCCCAGCGACCATCGCCCCTCTGCTGGAGGGGCTGGTCGAAACGCTAGATCCAGCCTTCGCAAGCCCAGACGGAGAAGTTGCAGTCAGCAGTCGAAACACAATAGTCCTCGGCGACTTGGATATGCGTTTCAGTCGGTCCCTGGCCGGAGGTATTGAATTCGTTCGTAAGTACCAGGTGCTATCGCCAAACGAGCTCGATTTACTCCGGCGCCTATCCGCATCAGACGCCATGCTTTCGTTACCGAGCATACGGCGCAAGAGGCCGGTGGCCGCCAGCCGAGTCCAGCACGTCCTCCGTGATTTCGCATGTCGCCTAGTACGCAGAAGCATATGCACCCGGACGGCCATCGTGGCGGACGCTCCCATTCTCGAGGCATTCCAGCAGGTCGTCGAGGACAGCGACAAGCACCATCACCTCTTCAAGGTGGTAAGGCAAGTAAAGGAATTGCTGAACACTGGGAAGGAGTTCGAGGTGTCACTAACCACTACCTTTGGCCAACCACTCCCCCCTCGACAACGCCAGGCAACGCTGGTCGTCCCGCAGAGCCCGGTCCGGATGTCCCCCCAGAACAACAAGGGACGCCCTCACCCACCGATTTGCTATCTCCATGTCGGCCAAGGGCAATCAGTCCAGCCAGTCCCACTGACCTACGACCTTTTCAAAGCCGTGAAGGAACTGGAAAGAGGGCTCTCACCTGCATCCCTTCCACGCACAGTCGTTGCACTGCTGGACACGACTAAGGCCCGGCTTTCCGGCCCGATTGTCCGCGACCATGAACTACTCGATGATGCCCGGATCCGCATCGGCGCAGATGGCACGGTGGTCGGCCGCTCGTGGAATGGTTTTGCTGAAAGCCGGGAGGACGACGTATGAGCCTTGCGGATTTCAAGCAGACCCCGTGGAGCAAATCACATCCGAACTACCAGAAGTCGGCCCTGGCAATCAGCCCTGCCCCTGAGTATGCGAGCTCGGAAGTCCTGCTTGCCTCGCTCTACCGAACCATAGGCTTCGCAACAGCCAGCGAGGGCGGCGTGCCGCAGGCCGGGCGAGATCTAGACAAGCGTATCCAGAAACTCCGCGAGAAACGCCAATCCCCACCAACAGGAGCGGTAGTCGGTGTAGAGGCTTGGAATACTGTGCTTCACGGGATCCTGGAGAGCCCGAAGCTTCCCAACCAGTCGTCCAAGCGTTTCCTCCAGGTAACGCCCATCGTACCCGGGGCCGCACTCTTCTCCGGGTCTGCCCGTCTGAGCAGCAACTCGTGGCCCGCAGGCAGCTTGATTCGCCGCATGGTCTGCCTGGGATCGATGGATGGGGAGACGGCGCAACGACTTTGGCAACGCCTCTTCGCTGCATTGAACGTGGACGACGAGGACGATGTCTTCGCACGCTGGCTTGACCAAGAGACATCGGCGTGGAACCCGGGAGCAAGCAACTGGGCACTCTCGCCAATACCCGCGGACGAGATGGTCACGTTGGAGACGGCAGATTTCCTGGGGATCCCCTTTCTCCCCGCCCGGCGATTTACCAAGGACCTACAGGCCATCATGCAGGCCAAGGGTTCAATGACCCGCCGGCAGTGGACTAGCCTTCTCGAGGCATTGCTTCGCCTGGCAGCCGCATCCCACGTGACGTGGCTGTGCGACGTCCACGCCAGGACTTGGAGCTGCCTGTGGGCCGCACTAACGGATGGCATTGCTCCTTCCAGTGAACTGGAAGCAAGACGGGCGCTGTTCCCGGAAGCCCCGCAGTACATGACGTACGGGGGAAAAGCCCTCCAAGGCATCAAGGACAAGGTGTCTAGCTACCTAAATGCCCGGCTGGGAATCAATGCCCTCCTCTGGTCTCTGGCGCAGATAGGAGCTCCCTATTCTGGCAACCTCTCCTCGAGCGCCGGAATTGCTGCACTTTGCCAGCATATTCGTCAGCACAAGGCCGAGCTTACTCGCCTAGGCACGCTTGAGACGATTGCCGATGTGCGCGAGCAAGAAGCCCGTGCGCTTCTTTGCAAGAAAGGCATCGGCTCTAACCTGCTGGAGTTTGCGCGGCACGTCCTTGGGCAACGCCAGGCTGCAGTCCCATTGCTGAGGGGGTACGACCAGGGATACATCCTGAAGAAGAAAGGCAGCAGCCCGTCCAGCCCATGGGTTGTCTCCCTCGGCCCCGTCGCCGTGCTTGCCTTGGTCCACTGCGCCCTTGCAGGAATGGGCGGTCCCCGCTCGGTCCACCGGCTTGGACAGCACCTAGAGGCTTATGGCATGGCCGTGGACAAGCATGACATTGGCAGGAACGACCTGGGCCACCAGTTGCGAATGCTCGGCCTAGTGCTAGATAGCCCCGATGCCGAAAGTGGCATGCTGCTACTCCCCCCGTTCCCCATAAACCAAGCCAGCCAGGGCCCGGAACATGAATAGACTTGCACACTGGCTTGCCGCCACTGTCCACGAGAAAGTCAGGGGCTCGACACAAGGGTTCGGAGGTACCAGCCTAGAATATCGGCTTATCTTCCGCGGCCCACCCCTCGAGCTACTCGAACCGGCCTACGACGAGCTGGCCCGCAACGGAGGGATCCAGGTGCCAAGCGGGGCAGACGGAGGACTGGTGACCCTGCCGGTACTGCTCCAGTATCCAGCCGGCCAGCTGCAGGGACCCAGGCCACGCATCGGAGCATCCGGTAAGTGTGACAACGACCACTTGCTTGATATACGCAACGACCCTGCCAACCCTAGCTTTATTGCCCTGGTCCCGCCGGGACTGCACAACAACCTCTCGATCGAGTCAACCACCGACGAATTCGGATTGGGGGCAGCCACCAGCACGGGGCATGCATCCTTCGAACAATGGTGGGAGGATGGCTTTGTCCAGCAAGCAGTCAACGAGGCGTTGATCGCTGCCGGCATAACGGACGCCCAGAGGGATGACGCCAGGGGCCTGGTCCGCGCAACCGCAGCCTCGGTCGACGAGGTGGATCCAGACAAGGGAGGTCATCGCGCGGCCTGGCGCCTACTCTCGCGCATCTACTCGATAGCAAACGTGAATCAAGGGTTGCCTGCAGGAACAGCGCTATCACTGGCATGTGGTCTTCCCCCAATGAAGGAGGGAGGAATTTCCGCCAAGACTCAGCTTTCGGTCCTGGGAAAAATCGCCGACGAGCTTGCGGACGGTTTCAAGACTGGCATCGAGCGCCTGGCACAAGGCGTCCAACAAGGGGTTGCGCAAGCGCTGCGCGAACTGCTTTCCCATCTCCACTCGAATTGCGACGTACCTACGGCCTTCGAGCGTGCCACAGCGGCTTTCTACCTGCCCAGTGCCGATATTGAACTGGCGCCTCCTCCATCCTGGTGGACCACGCTCACCACCGAGCAGTGGACGGAACTACTTGCCGACGAGCCTGACGAGGTCGTCGGCGAGCTAACGATCCGGTGTACCAATAGTTTGATCCCTATGGGGAAAGGCTTGCCGGCCGTAGTACGGGACAAAGTCGAGCTATTGATTTCCACAAGCGAAGAGAGCCAACCAAAGGAGCTCCTGTTGACAGGCGGATCCTACGGCAAGGTTCCGACGTCATTGCCAGCGGGCCCTAATGGGACTACCAGCCACATTGACCTATTTCCCTCCTCCCACAAAGCGCCAATGAGCTACAAGGTTTCCGCGGACGGCTGCAAGCCTGCGAGCGTCCGGGTCATCTCCCTCGCGAGCTGGAAGCCCGGAATACTCGTTACCTGCAGGCTTGCGACAAAGCTCTCGCCACCGAGGAAGCCCCGCAAGAACTCAGCTGCGATGGACTGGGAAACATCCCTGTCGCTGCCGGGCTCCGGTCGTTATGAGCTCCAGCTCCACCTTGCTCCGGGGGCGAGCATTGGAAAGGTAGAAGGCTTGCCGGACGATGCCACCGAATTCGAGGAGCAGCGGGAGACAATCGAACCACGGCAAGTTGGGGAATACGAGTATCTAATAGAGGTCGAGGCTGATGGCAAGTACCAGCTGGACATCGCCTTTACTGAAGCCGGCGAGCAAGTTCCGAAGGTCTGCCGGGTATACCTGACCTGCGAAGAGGCAAAGGAGGAAGGTTGCAGGAGCGAATTCGAGCGGCTCATCAAGCTCAACCGACGGCATCTCGAGAAGTTCGATACCAAGGCTGTTGTCCATCTTGACCGGAACGCACGCTCCTCCAGCCTGCAGTCGTGGGTGCTGGAGGATCAGAACGTATCCAATTCCTTCAGGCCACTGGTGATCGCGGACGACTATGCGTCCCGGTGGGCCCCTCCTGACTGGGACGCCCCGCACGGCCCTGTACTCTCGAACGGGCGTTTCCTTCATGACCCCCGCCCCGAGGCCACGAGCTTCCAACCTCCCAAGGGCTTCATCGAGGCTCGGCAGGGGATCGCCCGGTACATACGTGGTAGCGACGACCAATCGGGGCTCCTTGAGTCAGCGCCGCTTGGTGCCTGGCTATCCGAAGACCCTGGGTTCCGCTCCCTTGTCGAGGACTACCTTGGAGCGTTCATGTCTTGGCTGGACGCCGACCCGGGTATCGCCTGCTGGATCGACACCATTGCCGTCTGCTCCCTGGAGCCGGATGGTCGTACCCTGGGAAGGATCCCAGACGCCATCATCCTTTCCCCCCTGCACCCATTGCGCCTCGCATGGCACTGCTTCGCCCAGAAAGTACTCCGTGACGAGGCCGAGGGCGAAGCCCCGTGCCCGGCAGCAAGCATCCTCGATCCGGACTGCGTCCCCGATCTACTGACCATCTCGCTGCAGGCACCGGGAGGAGTGGATCAGGTCGACTTCCTTTCCGTCGAATGCAGCTCCGACTACTGGTCCGTGCTTTGGAACGGATCCCGGCTGGGACAAATACCCGATCGCGCTCGCCGGGCCCCGTTCGACAGTAGCTTCGGGCTGGCAGTTGGAGGGATATCGAGCGGGTTCAGCCCCGCCCAGGTCTCACGAGCACTCGACGACGTCACCGACCTCCTGGCAGCCAAGCCTATCGTCAGCCTGGTAGTGTCCAGCGCAGGTGGCACCACGGATGCATGCAACGAAGGGTTGGCCACCTGGTGCACCAAGCGATTCGGCAACGGGGACCATGACACCCCGCGGCACGGTGTCGGGCCAAGGATTGTGGAGGTATTCGATACCAGGCAGGCTGGCCGGCCCGACCAGGCGACGATCGCCAACCTCTCCGAGGACACAGGCAACCACGTCCGCTGGTATGACAAGCAACCAACTGGGTCCAAGCCAGACCTGGGCATCATTGCCCAACTAGATTCGGCCCAACCCGAATCCAAGGAGGTCGGAATGCTTTCGCCGATGGGAACCGGCGGACTGATCAGGCACCGCGTCAGGCGCCAACTCCAAGCCTCCTTCCTAAGTGAATCCCGGCAGGGCCTGCAGATGCCACCCTCCGGCGAACCGTTCGCAGATAAGGTTTCCGCATGCATGCTCATGATGGAAAGGCTCAGGGACGGCAAGGTCGGCCTGCAGTTCTCCCCTAATGTCCATGCAGTGTCCAGCATGCTCGAGGAAAACAGCGCTGGGTTCGTCGCTGTATCGTCGTCAGCAATCGACCCCGCCTGCTTCCTCGGAGGCTGGATACAAGGGACGTATCTATGGGACTACGACCTCCCCTCGTACTCGCATCGCGCAGGCGACACAAGCGGCTACTACCTGTTATCACAGGTCAAGCAGGCTGATCGCGATGCGCTACGGCGAGTCTTGAAGCCCCTTCCGGGATGCGAGGATCTGGACGATGATCAGGTCGAGCAAATCCTCCTCGAGGTTGCGCGGAGGGGGATTCCTACGGTGCGAGGCCTCTCCGGGGACGATACGGGGGCGACGGGCGACCTTGGCCTGTTCCTCGCTGTCCGGCTCCTACAGGATCAGTTCCGTGTGACAGGCAACAAGGAAAGCCTGCTGCCGGTGCTTGCCGGATCACCGGAGGACTCGACGATAGCAATAATCATCCCCGTCGACCCCTTCCGGGGTTACCTTTCCGATCTTGCCCGCTCCCTTGGCAAGGAGCGCAAGGATACCTCCCTGTCGCGTCCCGATCTGCTGGTAGTGGGCGTGCGCGCATGCAGCGACAAGATCCACCTGCACCTTACGCCCATAGAGGTCAAGTGCAGGCAAGGAGTAGTCTTCGGTGCAGGCGAATCAACCGAGGCACTCTCCCAAGCCAAGGCCCTGTCGTCATTGCTTCGTGCCATCGAGGAACGTGCAGGTAGTTCTCTGGCATGGCGCCTTGCCTTCCAGCACCTGTTGCTCTCAATGGTTGGCTTTGGCCTGCGAGTCTACAGCCAGCATCAGGCAGTAGGTGGGCATGCCGGCCGCTGGGCTAGCTACCATGAACGTATCGCTGCAGCCATACTCAGCCCAACCCCGCCGATCAGCATCGATGAGAAGGGGCGGCTGATCGTGGTGGACGCGTCGCTCCAGAGCAGCCCGCATGATCGCGATGGCGACAAGTACACAGAGACCATTGTCATTTCCAGCCGAGATGCCGGTCGTATCATCGCTGGGAATGACGCACAGTCCTTCTATGATGGCGTACGTGCAAAGGTCGACGACTGGGGGCTGCTACCCTGCCAGGCAAGTGCGGCCGGCACCCCAATCGTGCAGCCCGACATCACTCCCCCGGACGATGTCCAGACGGGCGACCCCATAGTAGTCCCAGCAGAAGATATCCCCGGGGCATCCACCAGTCTGGTCGATCAGACATCTACCGGCGTAGCGGAACCAGGGGCAAGCCCTGCCCCCCCCAACTGACGAGCCAGGGACAGGGATCATTCTCTCTGTTGGCAAGACTGTGGATGGTTTCGAGCCTCGATCACTATCCCTGAACATATCCGACACCCGGCTCAACCAGTTGAACATTGGTGTCGTTGGCGACCTCGGGACAGGCAAGACCCAGTTCCTCAAATCGTTAATCCTGCAGATATCCAGGGCCCGCGAGGCCAACCGCGGAATCACGCCAAGGTTCCTGATCTTCGACTACAAGCGCGACTACAGCAGCCAGGACTTTGTCGAGGCCACGGGCGCCAAGGTGGTGAAACCCTATCGCCTGCCCCTGAATCTCTTCGACACCACGGGGATGGGGGAGTCCTCCGCACCATGGCTGGACAGGTTTCGCTTCTTCGCCGACGTACTCGACAAGGTGTATTCCGGCATCGGCCCCGTGCAGCGGGACAAACTTAAGGGTGCAGTCCGCAGCGCCTACGAGGTGGCTGGTGGGCAAGGCCGCCAGCCAACGATCTACGATATCCATGCCGAGTACCGAGAGCTGCTCGCAGGGAAGTCGGACTCGCCGATGGCTATCATCGACGACCTAGTGGACATGGAGGTCTTCGCGCGCTCAGGGGAAACGAAGCCGTTCGACGAGTTCCTGGATGGAGTCGTGGTGATATCCCTCGATTCCATGGGGCAGGACGACAGGAGCAAGAACCTGCTCGTCGCCATCATGCTGAATATGTTCTACGAGAACATGCTACGCACGCCGAAGCGCCCCTTCCTTGGCACGTCCCCACAGCTCCGGGCCATCGACTCGTACCTATTGGTGGACGAAGCGGACAACATCATGCGCTATGAGTTCGACGTGCTCCGCAAGTTGCTACTGCAGGGCCGCGAGTTCGGGACGGGCGTCATCCTTGCCTCGCAGTACCTGCGGCATTTCAAGGCAGGGGCAACCGACTACCGGGAACCATTGCTGACCTGGTTCATCCACAAGGTACCCAACGCAACACCCGCGGAGCTTGGAGTACTCGGCTTCACCTCGGACCTGGCAGAGCTATCAGAGCGAGTGAAGACCCTTCCCAACCACCACTGTCTCTACAAGTCATTCGACGTGGCTGGAGAGGTCATACGGGGACTGCCTTTCTTCGAACTCACCAACCAAGCCTGACCAACGCCCGGCCTGCGAATACAGGCCGGGCAAGGAGGCTCCTAATGACAGACTTCCTTTCTCCCGCAGAACGCTCGGACAGGATGTCACGTATCCGGGGCAAGGACACGCAGCCCGAGCTAGCATTACGCAAGGTCCTTCACCGGCTCGGACTCCGATACCGATTGCATGGCGCGGGGCTACTAGGCAAGCCAGATCTCGTGTTCCCGCGATACAGGACCGTGGTATTCGTGCATGGGTGCTTCTGGCATAGGCACAAGGGATGCAATATCGCCACGATCCCTAAGAGCAACACACCCTTTTGGCTGGAGAAATTCGAAAAGAATGTCGTACGTGACGCGCGAGTAGCAACAGATTTGCAGGCCTTGGGATGGACGGTACTTGTCGTATGGGAGTGTGAACTGACATCTGCCAAAAAAGCCCAGAAGACTGGCGAACGCCTATATGAGGTTATCCGTAGTCGTAGCCACGGAAAGTATCGGTAATCGACTGAAGCAGCCCTGCGGCCTGTAGTGGTCTACTGATCCCGGACACCGATTTAG
>NZ_KV800298.1:0-320 GCF_001810205.1 Pseudomonas sp. HMSC076A11
GCGGCGTTGAGGGCGAGCAGGTTGGTCTGCTCGGAGATGCCCTTGATCACTTCGAGGATCTGGCCGATGTTCACCGTGCGGCTGTTGAGGGCCTCGATGTTGGCACAGGAGGCGCTGATCTTCTCGGAAAGCTCGTTCATCGCGCGGATGGTCTGCTCGACCACCTGTTTGCCGTCCTCGGCCTGGTGGTTGGCGTCGGACGCATGGTGCGAGGCATCGGCGGCGTTGCGGGCGATTTCCTGGGCGGCGGCGCCGAGTTCGTTGATCGCTGCTGCGACGCTGTTGGTGCGGTTGGACTGCTCGTCGGAGTTGGCCATCGA
>NZ_KV800299.1:0-28458 GCF_001810205.1 Pseudomonas sp. HMSC076A11
GGCGAAGTGATTCGGGCCGAAACACCCAGTTCGCCGCCGGCGCCGAGGCCAGGACCTGGCGAAGTGATGCGGGCCGCAACACCCAGTTCGCCGCCGGCGCCGAGGTCGTTCCTTGGCAGAGTGTTGCGGGCCGCAACACCCAGTTCGCCGTCGGCGCCGAGGTCAGGACCTGACTGAGTGTTTCGGGCCGAAACACCTAGGCCGCTGTGAAAACGCACAACGCCCGGCCGAGACTTTCTCATGGCTCATCACCCCGCTCGGATGGCACGCTCGATCCGTGCCTGGGCCGAATAAGGTCCTTGAGCCGGCTGAGGACCTCGCTCCCTGTCCGGGTATCACCCCGCATTTGAACCTGGTGCTGTTCAGGCGTCGTGGGGCTTGGTGGGGCCGGAGCACGACTGGGGCGTTCCGCTGCTGGGATGGCTCGTTCAGCCGGTTCTTCCGGAGCCCAAGAAGCGTTGAACTTGCCCTGGACTGCACGCTGGATGAGCGTCATGAGGTAGCCGAACGGATTGCTGACTGTTCCGCCGGCACAACGGTGCTGCCACTGCTCGATGATGGGTAGCCGAAGATCCTCGGACACCCGTCTGAGCGCGCTTACTGCCTGGATCCGTTGCTCGGCCTCCAGTGCGTGCAGGAGATCCTGCCAGTTCGGATGGGCTTCCTCGCGTGCTCGCGGTTGTACTGGCTTTTTACATACAGAATCTTGTTTGTATGTATACGTACTATATGAGTTCGGCATCCGAACCAAGGGCGTACTCGGCGGATTCTGTCTGGGTTCGGCATCCGAACTCGGGGTTGAATGAGGTAGATCGGGCAGAGTTCGGATGCCGAACTCTGCCGCTGGATCCGCTTCGAGCTGACTATCGATAGCCCATTGCTGGTGGTTCAAGCGTCCCTCGAGCTTCTCCAGATGGGTTGGGAGGCGGCGACCAACGTCCGGGTCATCCCTGAACTCCCGCCAGGTGATCTGGCCGATTTCGCGTATGGCTCGGTTGCTGTGGCCGGTGGACTGGCTCAGCAACTGCATGTAGTCGGTGTCCAACTCCAAGGCTTCGGCTGGAGAGACAGGCTCGTCGTGAAGGATGTAGACGTTGCCCTGTACTTGTCCGTTGAGGTCGTTGCGCAGGCGTCGGCCGAGACTGAGCCAGCGTGTCAAACGAAGAACCGTGAGTGCCTTGGCGATGGTTTCGCGCGAGGCGATCTTGCCCGGCTGCATGCCGAGATAGGGGCGCAGTTGCTCGTATGTCGGGAACGCGGTCAGTCCGTCGTCGTTGATGAGCAAGCGGAAAACTTGCCAGCAGTTCCGCTCCAGCGGAGTAAGACGCTTATCCAGGAGGAGGCGCCGTGGAACGGTTTCATGCGGATTGCCGCTGAAAATGATGCCGGAATATTGTTGAGCCAGCGGTTCGCCGCTTTCGGCAGCAAGCCGCTTCTTATACAAATGGGCCTCGAGATGTCCCGAGGCCGAGTCCAGCAGTGTCGAGATGGGAAAGCGCGACAGCCTCATGGTGCTGTGTCGCCTTCCGACTGAACCAGGTTCAGTAGTTGTTGACGTTCTGTCTCAGCGTTCACCTGCGTTGTTGCGGATGGGGCAGAGTGGGGCAGGTGTGAGCTGACGCTAGCGAGGTAAATAGTGGATTGGGACTTTTGCAGGCCCGCCTGGCTCTGGCTCGATTTGCCAGACGGATAGAGCCCGTCTTTCAACCAGCTCTGGATGAGAGACCAAACAATGGCGAGGCTGATGAATTCTGGACTGTCTTGTTCGATTCCGGCGTTGATTTCCTCAGTTAGGATCATCGCGATGTCCAGCAACTCCATGCTGTCCTCGAGGCGGACCTGATTTTCCTGCATCAGGTGCTCCCAGCGGAACCATATCTGGCGCTCGATCTGTTCATCGAGCTGCCGCCAGCGACCGCGGCGCGGGTGGATCTCCAGCATCAAGCGCTTGGTGGCGGTGTCCTCCGGCGACAGACCGAAAAAGCTCTGGATCATCGTTGTGGTGGCTCCCAGCTTCAGTGCGCGTTCGATCTGCAGGTCTTCCTGCGCGCTGCGCTCGGCTGTGGCCAGGATTTTCTCCATGACGTCGATGTTCACCCTGACGTCTACCCAAGAAACCGGGGTATTGGTCAGGATGCTCATGACGGCAGGCTGTTGGAGCTGAGCCAGAATCTCCGGCCGCAGCCCCATCTCGGCACAACGCCTGAGCTGGCCGTTGCGCAGGTGGTTGAGCACCTGCGTCAGGACCGCTTCATTGATCAACGACTTCGACATGTCGATCTCTCCCCAAATCGTGCGAAATCACTGGTCGGTAGCTGCTTGCTCGAAGGCGGCCGGCGGCAGCTCAAGGTCAACCAGGCGTCGGGCAAGACGAATGATCCGGAACAGTTTCACCAGGGCTTCGTCATTGAGCCTGCCTTCCTGGCTGGATGGCTGATCGCTTGTGGTGGGTTGACCCAGCAGCAACTGAGCGAAGCCAGCTGAGAACTGGAATTCACCCAGTGCATCGCGGCAGGTCTGTTGATCGTGAGTGTTCAGAACGACTTGGACCTGGCCGCTGAGCGCTTGAAGCAGCGTCATGAGGTGCAGCGCTGAATCAGTAATCTCACGGTCTTCATTGGGCTCGCGATACGTGTAACCCACACCGCCCTGGATCCTGACGATTTCGCCAGGGGCGCCGACGTGCAGAGCGATCTCTTCAGCCAGGTCAGCGATGTGCTGTCGCAGGATCTCGGGGGTATCGATCGACCGCTCGATGTACCAGAGGTCGGTGATCGGGTGCAGACCGCCGACTTGCACTGGGATTGCCTGCAGGGCTGTTTCATCGAAGACAGGTAGATATTCACCCTCAAGGCCGGCAAGCCGTTGGCGAGTCTGCTGGATCTTGGTCGATACCGGGCTCACGATATGGCCTGCCAAGACCGCTGCACGCTCCTCGTCGGTCAGTTGCTGTTGTTGGACTGGTGGCGGCGGAGCTGGCAGGGTAGATGTACCCGGGGGGCTCTTGGTCTTGGACGTTTGGAGGCCGGTAGCGGGGCTCTGTATTTGTGCTTGCCCAGTAGACGACGCAGCAGGGTTTTCCTGCCCAACTGGTGGAATTTCAGGTGGCCCGGCAGGTGTGGGCAGGTCGACCAGAGTGCTGCGGCGTTGTTCCTGCTGCCCGTTGGTGATCTCGAGCAGGATCTGGTCATAACGCAGGCCCAGGGGTCGCTTCATCTGGTCGATGAGTTCGTCCTGGAAACGCTCGAAAATGAATTCGTCAGGGCTACTGTCGAAGATTGCCAGCGTGTCCTGGAATAGCATCTCGAAGTCGATACCCTCGCCGGAGTAAAGGCGTTTCCAGCAGCTCAGAGAGGCCTTGCGCAGTGAGAGAATGCGAGAAACACGATCAACCCCCAGGCCCGAGTACAGCATGCTTGGTATGGCTGGAAGCAGGAACTCAACGGTATCCAGCATTTTGCTTATGTGGGACTGAGATACTGGGTAGCCATCCGCTTTTAGCCGACGTGCCAGCTCACGCTGGGAAATGCTTTCACCGCCGCTCTCTTGTTCATAGAGGACTTTCGCCTTTTTAACTCCAATAGCTCGCTCAATGAACTTCAGGTCACCCTTCAGATCGTTCTCAGCCAGGTGACCAGTCAGCGCGATGATTTCGCCGCGCTGCTTGTCCCAGGGCCTGAACAGGCAGTTGAAGCGGAAGTAACGCTCGTCGCCGGTCTCTTTGTAGAGCTCGTTGAGAATTTCCAGGCGAGTGTTTCCGCCGTTGCGAATGCGGTATTTGTCTTCCCCAGGGCGTCGAGTCACTGGTGGCGGCGTATCGAGGCCTCGATGCCGGATCGATTCTTTCAACTCATCGTATTTCGGGTTTCGAGTGGTCCGGGGGTTATCGTGCCAGGGGAGGACTTGGTCGAGTGTCAGCACCATGGGCGTGTCGCTGATCGGGTCCGACAACTGCTCCAGAACCGGCGGCGCGGTGAAACCTGGGGCAAGTAGCCGGTCTTTCAGATCTTGCGGGTTGATCTTGGCCATCGTCATGCCTCCGCCACCTGAACCTGAGGCGTGTTCGCCGCAGCCAGCTCTGCCTGCAGACGCTGATTCTTGGCGAAGAGCTCGTCGACCATTCGGTTTGCTCGCGCGAGTTCTTCTTCGAGCGCGTTGCTGCGCTCCAGCCGGTAGACGATTTCACTGTTGGCCGAGCGGTGGTTATCCGCGGCTTTTTGCTTGAGTTGATCGCGGAGCCCTTGCGGCATGCGTACAACAAACTTGTCTTCTGCGTGTTTGCGGTCGATCGAAGTAACGTTCTTCATGTTGTTCTCCTGCAGATCGCTCAGTAATGAGCGGCCGTGGTCTGGAATGAGGGCGATGGAGACGCATTACTGGCCTGGAAGAAGTCCAGTTGTGCCAACCCCTCAAGCGCTGCGCTGTTGAGCCAGAGGCATTCGATTCGCTCTCTGGAGCCGTCTGCATAGGCGTGGCGGTCGACTCTGTGCCAGGTGATGTAGAGCTCGTCGTAGAGGGGGCAGGGATATCCGGAGAGCACCACCATGCCGCGCAGCGGAGCGGTCGACGCTCCAGCCTTCTGCTTGAGCGAAGGCCACCAGCCGGCGAACGCTTTCCCGGGCGCCGCGAAGGAAACTACGCATTCGTGGTCTCCTCGCTGTTGAGCTGCAGCCAGGTCTCCATCTCTGCAAGGGAGCGGGGAAGGCTATCGGTGGCGGCGGCATCCAGGAGACGTTTCACCAGCGCCTGAAGGCTGCGACGATCGCTCTGCCGGCTGCAGGCCAGGTCGTCATGCGCGGAACGCAGCATGCGGACCTCTGTGCGCAGTTGAGTGCATACGTCGTCAGTTGCTACTGGTGCCGTTGACGCGACAGGTGACCGCGACCGTGTCCTGAGGCGGTTTTCCCACTCTTCCCTTGCTGCCGAGAAGCGATGGCCACGACCTACACTCCAACCGCTGGTCCAGTAGCGCGACTTTCCGCAGTCAGGGCAGGGCTGTGCGCCGCTGCCATCCAGGTGATAGCCGCAGTTCAGACAGATCCACGAAGGACCTTCACGCAACTTGAGCTCAAGCATCAGCTCGACTTTCTGGAAGTGCTCGAGCGGCCGGTAGGCAGTGACGTCAGGCATCGCGCGCTACCTCCTTGGGATTTCTACAGGACAGCGCCCAGCGGCTCTCGATGCGCTTTTCGTGGTCGCCTGCCTGTACCGGCATACGGGTGATGTATGCGTTGTCCTCGCCAAACAGTCGTTCGGCAAGGCGGGAGGCTGCCACCTTGTCGCTCCAGGTGCAGGTCGCACGCTGCTTCTGAATGGTATTGGTCCAGAAACCGGCGCCATCGAACTTGACGATGCACTGATAGGTCTGGGACGCCTTCATGACTCGGCCTCCTTGCTGAGTGCATCACCGACCTGAACGGCCACCAGTTCGGGCAACCCCGGCTCATGCCCGGGATAGTTGTTGGCCAACTGATGCAGGAACTCGCGCGCGGCGTCCTTGCTGCCTGCAATGCGGAACACGGCGGTGAGGTGCTGGGAGTCCTGAGTGCCGCAGCAGAGGTGTGGCACCAGACTCACTTTCAGCGAGCAGCTGAACAGGTGTCGCGGGATCCATACCGACCAGAAGTAAGCCGAAAGCAATTGCCCCGGAGCGCGCGTAGTGACCACCAGAGTCCCGGCCTGGGTGGTCGAGATTTCGATGTACCCCAGTTCCTCCAGCTCACGAAGCTCTCGCTCCATCGAACTGGGTGCGACCGTGCTCTCGTCCCGCGAAAGGCGCGAGATCACTTGGCTGAGGGCGTCCAGCTCGATGGGGTTGACCCCAACGTGATTGGCATGAACCACTGCCGAGTCGGTGAACGCGGCCGAGGCGTGGATACTCGGAAAGCGGGCTTCAGTGTTCATCAAAGACAGCCTCCAACTGATGGACGTCGTAGCTTCCGCAGCAGGGGCAGACCAACACCTCGGCTTCTCCTTCTGGGGTGTTCTCGGCGGGGAGAACCTGGCGCACCAAATGGTGTGGGTGGTGCTGGTCACAATTCATGCACTGGTGGGTGACCAGGGGCTGGGAAGTGTTCATGCATGGGCTCCTTGCCAGGTCCCCGGCGCCAGGTCGGCAAAGCGGGTCTGGTTGGCGATGAAGGCGGTGTGGACGGTGCCGATCGGACCGTTGCGATACTTGCCGATGATGATTTCGGCGATGCCCTTGGCCTCGGTGTTGGGGTGGTAGACCTCGTCGCGGTACACGAACATGATCACGTCCGCGTCCTGCTCGATTGCGCCGCTCTCTCGTAGGTCCGCGCAGTTCGGTCGCTTGTTCGTCCGGTTCTCTAGGCCGCGATTTAGCTGGGATAGAGCTACGACGGGACAGTCCATCTCCTTGGCCAGCGCTTTCAGCGAGCGGGAGATTTCCGAGATCTCGGTGGCTCGATTCTCCAGGCCTGGGCAACTCATCAGTTGCAGGTAGTCGACCAATATCAGCGCGGGGTGTCCGTACTTCCTGGCCGCCCGGCGAACCTTGGCGCGCAGCTCTGTCGGCGTGAGGTTGCCCTGATCGTTGATGACCAGCCGGCTGCCATAGTCGTTTATGCGCTGGATCGCGCCAGACAGTCTGGGCCAATCCTCTTCTTGCAGTTGGCCCTTCATCAGCTTGCCCAGGTCCAGGTGGCCGAACAGGGCGGCAAGCCTGAACAGCAACTGCTCTGCCGGCATTTCCATGCTGTAAACCTGAACAGACTTCTGTTGGTCGCTCTGGAGCGCGGTGTCGACCAGGTTGAGGGCAAACGACGTTTTGCCCATCGCAGGGCGGGCACCGACGATGATGAGATCTGACTTCTGTAGTCCGCCGGTGAGTTCGTCGAGATCCTTCAGGCCAGTCGGGACCCCCGTTACCGTCACGTTGTTGTTGAAGCGGTAATCGATGGTGTCGACGATCTTCATGAGGCTCTTGTTGATATCGACGAAATCGGCGTTGTGGTGGTCCTGGCCAAGGGCGAACAGCTTCTGCTCAATCTCCTCCTGAACCTCAGAGGGATTTGCCTGGTGGTTCGAGGCGGTCCTGGTGCAGTGGTGCCCGAGAGACATCAACTGCCGCAGGTGCGCCCGATCGCGAACGATCTGCGCGTAAGCCTCGATATTGGCCACGGAGGGCGTGTTGTCGGCGAGCTGGCCGAGGTAGGCCAGCCCGCCAGCTTCTGGAAGGTCTTCGATCGCTTCCGACACAGTCACGACATCAAACGGAGCATCCTTCGCGGCCAACTCGCTGATGGCGGTGAAGATCAGCCGATGCTCATGCCGGAAGAAGTCCTCCTTCTGCAGGTCGCCGACAATGTCCCATGCCGCGTTGTCCAGCATCAGGCCGCCGAGTACCCCTTGCTCCGCCTCGACGGAGTGCGGCGGCGTAAGTTCCAGAACACTCACTTCGAGTCCTCCCGGCTGATCTGCAGAAACGTGCTTCCGCTGCCGTCCGGGGAGCCGATGATCTCCAGCGCTTTCACTTCCACCTTGGCGGACTCGATGATCACCGAACCCACATGAGCCACCGCTTTCGCGCGCTCGATATCCAGGGGTTTGTCTTCGTCAAGCAACCCTTCGATGGTGGCAAAGAGGTGATTCCGCAGATCCTCAATCTTGTTCTTCATGCTCGACCTCCTGAATGGTGCGCTTGAGCTTGCTGATGACGCGGATTGCGCTCTTCAGCTCAGGCGGATAGCGATGGATGGAGTTGCGGCGCATGCGTTCGGCCCGGGTGATGAGCTCCAGGTTGTCGATGACGACGTTCTGCTTGTTGTTGTCCTTGAAGCAGACGCAATGGCCGGTTGGGATGGGGCCGAAGTGTTCTTCCCAGAGCAGGATGTGGATGCCCTTCCAGTCCCGGGGGGGATAGCCGGTATCCGAGATCTTTCGTTGCAGGTAGCCATCAGCGCTGACCCGCGTGCTGCCGACTGGGAGCCATGTGTGGGGCTTTTGCCCCTTCTTGAACTGCGTTTCTGGTGCGCGTCCTCGCGCGGGCAGCCCCTTCATGCCGCAGTTCCATGGGGTGTTTCCCTTCTTGAACCGAGTTGCGCTGCCCCAGTCCTGCCGGATCTTCTTGGAGAACTCGGGACTTTTTTTCAGCCCGAGCCGATACGCTTTGGAGCAGATCTGCTGGAGCGTTTTGTTCAACCTGGCTGCCAGGACCTCGTTCGGCATATCCGGATACAGGCGCAGCAGCACCAGTTCCTGTTCGGCGGTCCAGGTTTCGCGGATGCAGCGCTCCTCTCGGTTGCTGAATTTGCGGCGGGCACGCACCAGGGCCTCGTAGGCGATGGTCGAGAGAGCAGAGCGAGTCATCGGGAACCTCCCTGCTCGAGCGCGCCCTGAACTCGCCGGCTGACGCCGCGGTGCAGGCGAGTGTTTTTGCCGTGCTCCCAGCCTGCTTGCAGCGAGGCCTGGTCATAGGCAAGGGCCTTCGTAAGCGCCGCCGGCTCCAGGTACTTCAACGCCGGATGGTGTAGTTCGAGGTAGGCCTTGATGGCTGCTTGAGTCGACTCGTCCGGCCTGCCAGCAAAGTCACGTACCAGCGAACGCACTGCGAGAAGCCAGCCTTCGACGAAGAGCTTGCTGCGACGACGCTTGGTCGACAGCTTGCATCGCTTCTGTTGGGCGACATGAGCCGAGCGCGCCGCCACCAGTTGGTGGTGGAGCGTAGAGTAGGCGTGAGCGGCCAGCTCAGGGCCGATCCCTCGGCCCATGAACTTGAACGTCCAGCCCGCTGGCATCGCGTATGCCGCCAGGTAGTCGCAGCCGAAGGAACTGGCGCAGATCCCGGCCAGTTCATGCAGCCATGGGGCAGGAGAGCGCCTGGTTCGAGTGGGAACGCACGCGGTTTCCACCGTGTGGGCCGAGATCTCCGCATCGCTGAGGTCGAACTGCCGCTTCAGGATCGCGGCCTGGCGCAATGCGGTTTCCGCCTCGTTCGGCGTGGCCCCCTTGGCATTCGCCAGGGCCATCAGCTTCTCGACCTTGGCGAGGACTTTTTGCTTGTCCATTACGCGCCCCCCTTGCAGCAGGTTGAGCCCTGCTCGGTGGCGGAGCGGTCCAGGCGCTCGATCTCGGCCAGCACTAGGGCGCCGGCGCGTACCAGGTTCTCGCGCGCCGACTTAGGCTTCCACCACTCTTCGTCCCAGGGCCAGAACAGTGCAGAGCCATTCCGAATGCCGTCCGGCCAGTCGGTGCCGATGCCGCCGGCATGGAGCGCGTAGCAGCCGGCCGCCAGGGCGATCAGGCCAGCGCTAGCGTCGTCGTTGCTGGTATCGAAACCTTCGACGGTGATCTGGCGCCGGCGCTCGGCCTGTACATCGAGCCAGGCCTGCGGAACAGGGGAGAGGTTCGAAGTTGGGTAAATTCGGTCTGTGGCCTGTCTTACCCGATCGACAATAGCCAGGGCTGCTACGTCGCCCAGTGCGACCTCCAGGGCGGCGAGCAGGTTGGCCATCAAGAACTGCTCACGCTCGTCCGCGTGGTTTTCTGCGCTTGGGCGTCTATTCCAGTCGATCTGTGCTGAATACCTCGCTGTTACCGGGTCTGGCTCGCAGTAGGACGGCCCGATGTGAACCTGGCAGTCCAGGCATTCAATGGCACAGTTCCAGGCATCGGTGTCGAGCAGCTCGGGTTCCAGCATTCGAATGTTCGTGCTGCCGCAGAGCGGGCAGGGCTTGAGCTTGGGGTCACTCATGGCCTGCCTCCCTGCCCGTCGTCGGTGCCGGGCTTAGCTTGGGAGGAGCCGGCGGCGAGCATGGCGTGTACCTCGCTGATTGCATCGTTAAATGCTGCAGCTCGCTCGGGATCTCCGGCATGCGACGCACAGTCCTTTAATTGTGCGATCAGCTTCTCAGCGTCCAGCACCGCGCAGTGCTGAGCCTGGGCTACTGGGGTGGTGTAGAGTTTTTGGCCAGGCTCCAGCCAAGGCCAGATATCCGCGTAAGGCGCTACCCCCATCTCGCTTGACGCGCGCATCACACCAACGGGTTCCTGCTTCTCCAACTTGGCCAGCTTCGTTTCAAGCTCCATGACCCTAGCCAGGGCGGCGTCGCGCTGATTCAAGGCCTTGGCACAAGCCTCGCTGAGCAGGCGCTCATGCTGTTCTGCTGCCGCATCGAGATCGATTGGGCTGAGGCTATCTGCGAGCGGCCTCACGTACTGGCACACCGGGCCGTTCTCGGTGTTTCCTGCGCTTCGTTGGAAGAGCAGTTGTCGGCCAGGTCCGGATAGTTCGGATGGGTCCAGAAGCCGAACTGATCGCGCTCGACCAGGTGGGCCTGAATCATAGGTTTCATGCCAGGCCTCCCACGCTCATTCCGAGCACCGCACTTGCCTCGGCGGCCAGTTGCTGGCCTTCAGTGCTTGATGAGCTGCCGACGAAGAGCATCAGCCGTTCGATGACCCTCACAGTGTCCTGCGAGGGTTGGGCGAACTCGGCCAGGTGATCGATGGCAGTAGCTATGTTCCAGATCGCCCTGTTCATGTCCCGCTGGATCACTTGGATCGAACTGGCATTGGCCGCGATGGCCAGTTGCGACTTCGTCTGCAACAGTAGGTCGTGGGCGATTTGGAGCAGGGCGTTCTGCAGGGGCTGTCCACAGGCACGCTGCTGAGCGCGAACCGGAGCGACCAGGCCCTGCAACATCGCAGCACCTTCAGCCTCGATTTGCAGATTCTCGGAAGCACCGGCGGCAGCGCCTGCTTTGGCCATGTAGCCTTGCACGTAGGCGTCGAACTGGGTCTCGGCGATCAAGCTCAGGAGGAGGTTGTTGCGGTTCTGGAGGTTCATATGAGGCCCTCCGGAGCCGATTGCAGAGCGTCTTTCCAGAGCCGAAGGGTTTCCTGCTCCTCGCTGGTCAGAGCGGTGCAGTCAGCGACCTTCTGCTTGATGACGCGCAGGCGCTCCTCGACTTCACTGCCATCGTCGTACGCGATTTCGTTAGTCAGATGGCTAATGAAGTCACATCGCAGGCTCCCCACCTGACTAGCGAAATACTCGGCTTCACTGCGCCACCCGATGAGCTGCTTGGGACGCTTCAACCAGCGTTTGAGTTTTGAGTGGAGTTGGTGCGTGGAGTACTGGGGATCGAACACCTTGGCACGGTTGTAGATCAACGCGATCTGCAGGATCTCCAGGCGCTCTTCGAGCGTATTTCCCGGAAGCGGGTAGTTCGAGGCGACCAGTTGCTTGGCCAGGCGCTCACGTAGCTCGCGCCGCTTCTTGGCTTTTTTCTCGTCGCGATCACGCTTTTCCTTCGCATGCTCGATCTGCTTGTTCACCGAGTCGAGCAAGCGCGCTACGTCTTGTAGGAGCTGCTTTTGTTCGAAGCTCAAGTAGCAACCCAGCTTCCCGAACAGGTCGGTACCGCCACCTGTCAGCTTGCGTATTTCTCGCGCAGCGCCGGTCAATTTGGCCTGCTGGCTCCGAAGGTCGGCGGCGCTGCCGAACTTGTTCAGTTGCAGCACAAGTTCCGCGTCGACGTCGCGGGCTTGGGTGATAGGAGTCTTCGCCATGTCAGCGCCCTCCCTTGACCAGTGCTGCAACCGCCTCCGGCGTCAGCGCCAGGAAGCGATCAGTCCACTCGGGAAAGACCTCGATGGCCAGGTTGCGGATGATTTCCAGCGCGGGCGCTGATGTGCGATTGGAGGGTTGCCGCGTTTCGAGGCGGTGCGCTGGTAGCCCGCGCGATGCTGCGTTGCGAAACACGACGGCATCCGGGACAGTCGTTTCGAGCACAGAAATGTCCTGATGCTCATCGAAGATGGCACGCACATTCTCGTGAATTGCCCGGGAGTCATTGGTCTGGTCCAGGCAGTTGATGACGATCTGAACCTTGGGGATCCGCATGCCAAGACGCTCATAGGGGCGTAGGCCGTCGAGCATTTGCATGGTGCCGCGGTTGAACTCACGGGCGGTAAGCATGTTGGGTTGGAGGGGGGAAACAACCAGGTCCGATGCAAGCACAACCATCTCGAGGAGAGCAGAGCGCGCACCCTGGGTGTCGATCAGCACCAGGTCGTAGCCTTCTTTCAGAGCGGGCATCAGGTTCGCCAGGCGTAGCCGGCCATCGGGCGCCTGGAGCAGTAGGTTGTTGAGCTGATTGTTCTGGTCGTTGGAAATCACCACGTCCAGATTGGGGATAATCGTCCTGGAGATGATCTTCGCCGGGTCCGTTATGTTGGCGGCGAGCAGGTCGTAGATGCCGCCCTGGGCAACTTCCGGAAGCTCGTAGTACGAGGATAGGGAGGGCTGGACGGGGTCCAGATCGATGAGGAGGGTTCGTATGCCTGCATCGGCGCAAAATGCACCGAGGTTGGCGGCGGTGGTGGATTTCCCTACACCACCCTTGGTGGATACAACCGAAGTCGCTTTCATTGAGATAGCCTCTAATGGGGTCATTAGAGGCTGCTCAGCTAAATCGGTACGGGGCTTTAAAACCCTTCCTAGAGAGACCTAGGCCAATTGTCTTTTAACCAATTGGTCGTAGGTTCGAATCCTACACGACCCACCATATTCAAGACGAAAAAGCCCACCTGCGAAGGTGGGCTTTTTCGTTTCTGTACCCTTATTTTCCGAATGCTGGCCTGTGGGAAGGAGGAGGGGCCGCTCTTCCAGCCCTGTTTCTCCGACGCCTGGCCTTCCCGCATGGCATTCATCGAGCGTCTGGAGGCGGCGGGCCCTGAGGCCCGGCCGCTCCATCGAACAGGAAGCCTCCCGGTACGGGTACCGGGAGAATCGATTCACAGGTTGTAGTGGCGACCTATCATTGGAACGGTCGCCGCAGCCCCGTATACCGAGTTCCAGGACTGCCAGCCAAAATTGATGCCGATCAGTCCGCCATGGATCTGGTTGGGGATTTGTGGCTCCAGCCTGCCGCTGGCCGAAGAACCCATGACATTCCCCTGGTTCCAGGCGACCAGGCCGCCCAGCAGACCCGAGCCTCCGACCTTGCCGGAAGCGGAAGCGCCGCTGATGGTGGCGGTGCTGAAGCCCACCAGCCCGCCAATATAGCTATCGTAGCCCGCCGTCACATCGCCGCCGGCCGAGGCCCCCAGGATGAGAGCCTGCCAGCCCTCCAGGGAGCCGACCAGTCCGCCGGCCCTGATCCCGGCGCCTCCGCTCACCGCACCGCTGGCCTTGGCGGAGCGGATCGAGGTGTTTTCACCGCGGCCGACCAACCCTCCCAGGTTGTGGCCGGTCTTGTCGTTCACGATTCCATGACTGCTGGCGAGCATCAGCGAACCTCGCAGGTCACTGCCGATCAACCCGCCGATGGCCCTGGAACCACTGGCGCTGACGTTGCCCGAAGCCGAGACGTTCGTCAGCGAGGCGGCATCGTTATAGCCGACGAGTCCGCCGACGCGACTGCCCTTGCCCCCGGTGACATTGCCGGATGCCGCCAGGGTGCTGTGGTTGCCGCCCCGGTTGTGGCCGATCAGCCCTCCCACGTCACTGTTCGCCCCTGCGTTTACCCACCCGGAGGCCTTCAGGTTGGAATGATTGCCGCCGAGGTTGGACCCTATCAGGCCACCCAGGGTTTTGCCGCTGCCGTCGGTGACTTCGCCACTGGCGGAACCGTTGATGACGGAGCCGTACAGGTTTTCTCCGAGCAGACCGCCAACCGCTTCTGCTCCGCGGGTAGCGACATTGCCCTTGGCGGAGGCATTGACCAGCGAGGCATTGGCGTTGAGACCGATCAGGCCGCCGGCCTGGAGCAGCGACCCACCACTCAGGTTGCCGCTGGCACTGACGTCGGCCAGGTTGCCTGCCTGGTTGTGGCCGATCAGGCCTCCCAGGTAGCGACCGTCTTGCAGGCTGACATCGCCATGGGCGCTGGCGTTGTTGATGGCCGCGTTCAGGTTCCGGCCGATCAGCCCGCCCAGTGCTTCCGCGTCTGTGCCCCGGACCTTGCCGCTGGCCGTGGCGTGGGCAATACCACTGTTTACGTTGAGGCCGATGAGCCCACCGTACAGGCCGCGCTGTCCGTTGCCTGAGACGTCGACGGAGGCGGAAACGTCCGCCAGTCCGCCGGCGGAGCTGTATCCGACCAGTCCTCCCAGGTTCATTCCGTGACCGCTCAGCGACAGCGTTCCCTGACTGCCGCTGCTGCGGATGAGGCCGCCGCGGTTCCTGCCTACCAGGCCCCCCGCGCCGTAGTGGCTGGCATGGTCCTTCAACTGGCCGGAGATGGCAAAATCGGCCCGGCTGTTGGAGATGCTGGCCACGCCCCTGGCTGTGCTGATGTTTTCGGCTGCGAGTCCGCCCAGAGCATAGGTGTGGCGGTTGCCGACCAGCGTGCCGCTGGCGCTGGCGTTGTCGATACTACCCAGGTTCAGTGCGACCAGCCCGCCGAGGCTGTTCAGCTTCGAGGCCGCGGCGATACGGATGTCGCTGGCGTTCACATTGTCGATGCGACCGAGGTTGACGGCGGCCAGGCTACCGACCTGGACGTTGTAGTGGGTGGCCTGTGCTCCATCGGCGGAAATGCGTTCCAGGTTCAGGTTGCGGAGGGTGCCCCGGTTGACGCTGAACAGGCCGGAGTAGGCGCCGGTGCCGTAGACGGCGAGATTATCGATGGTGTTGCCCAGGCCGTCGAAGGTACCGCCGAAGGCGCTGGCGTTGCCTATCGACAGGAAGCTGGAATGGCCGCCTGCGATTCGATTGCCGAGGGCATAGCTGCCGCCCAGGTTCCTATCGATGCCGCGCAACTGCTGCAGGTCCTGGATCACGCTGTAGTCCCGCCCATTGGCGCGGAATCCTGCGTTCTTGCCGGACAGGGTGATCCGGGTGCCTTCGGCGAGGGCATAACCCTTGTCCGAATTGAATTCGACCCGGGCTCCCTGGCCGGTGAGGGAGAGGCTGTCGTCGATACGGAGAGGGCGCTGCCCGGCATTGAGAGTAAGGCTGGCGTTTTCTCCCTGGGCCGTCAGCGCGCCATTGATCCTGAGGTCCCCGCGCTCGGCGGTTAGCGTCAGGCCGTTGCCGCTGTCCCAGGACAGCGGCGCGCCGACATGCGCGTTGCCCCGGGTGGCGACCACTTCGACGTTGCTTGTGGAAAGGTTGCGGGCCAGGGTATCGGCATGCAACGTCGGGCCTTTTCCCGCGCTGCTTGGATTCGCCAGGCCGGAACCGACATTCTCGCTACTCCGGGCCTGAACGGTACGTGACCTGACGTTGGTGGCGGAGTTGCCGAAGACCTTGTTACCGCCGGTCTGGACCTGCACGACATGCACATTGCCGGCGTCGGCGGCGATATCGGGTAGCGTCTGGACCTGGACGATGCTGGAGCCATTGGCGCCTGGGCTCAGGTTGGGGAGAGTCTGGGTCTGGACGACATCGATTCCGCTGACGCCGGGGCCGATGTTGGCACCGCTCTGGCTCTGTACGATTGTGACGCCATTGACGCCCGAGCCGATGCTGGGGCCGCTCTGGCTCTGCACGACGCTGATGCCACTCGCGCCTGAACCGATATTTGCGCCATTCTGGCTTTGCACAACGGTGATGCCACTTGCGCCCGAACCGATATTGGCACCGTTCTGGCTCTGCACGACAGTCACGCCATTGACGCCCGAGCCGATGTTGGGGCTGTTCTGGCTCTGCACGACGCTGATGCCACTCGCGCCGGCGCCGATATTGGCGCCATTCTGGCTTTGCACGACGCTGATGCCATTGGCGCCCGAGCCGATGTTGGCGCCGCTCTGGCTCTGCACTGCGGAGGTACCGTTGGCGCTGGCGGCGAGGTCGACGGCCGGCTGCTGCTGAACGATGGTCACGCCGTTGCTATCGGACGCATTGGCCCCGGCTGGGCCCTGCGCTACATGGACCTGGCCGGAACCATCACCGGCAGCGTTTGCCTGGCCGACAGCGGCTACGCTGACCTCGTGCGAGAGAATCCTCCAGGTGCCGGTTGCGCCCTGGTCGGCATGGGTGTCCACCTGCGCGGTTCGCTGTATCTCGACGTTCGCGCCCTGGTTCAGCACCAGGCCGCCATTGCCTCCGCCGATGGCGCTGGCGTCCTGCTTGCCGGCCACCCGCACGGTACCCTGTTCGCCGCCGTCGAGGACGATGCGTCCTTCCGCGCTGCGTAGCGTCCTGGCCTCGAGAGTGCCCTGGTTGTTGACGACGGTCTTGAGCAGGCTGTCGGCGCTGCGGGCGCTCATCAGCACCTGGCCGCCATCGGCGCGGATGAGGCCGCCGTTGTGTGCGAGAGCGTCGACCGAGCCCTTGTCCACCTGCAGGTTGAGCAGGCCGTCGCCGTCGAAATTGAGGTTGATGCCCTGGCCTGCGCCCAGGGCCACGTCGCCGAGTTGTGCCTGGATCACGCCGTCGTTGCTGACCCGGGCGCCCAGCAGGGCGATGCTGCCGCCTTCGCTGGCTTGCAGGTTGCCGGCATTGCTTACGGTTGCGCCGGAGTCGCCGGAGAACTGGTAGTTGCCGGCGAGGAAGTCCCTGTCGGCCAGGTCCAGGGTGGAAGCCACCAGGCCGCCTACGTTGACCTGGGCGGACTTGCCGAAGACCACGCCGTTGGGATTGACCAGGAAGACCTTGCCGTTGGCATCTATCCGCCCCTGGATATCGCTGCCGTTGCGGCCGATCACCCGGTTCAGGGCGACGGCGTCCTGGCCCGGCTGGTGGAAGCTGACCCGCTCATCGGTACGGACGCTGAACTCGTTCCAATTGGTGATCAGCTTGTGGCTCTGCTGGTCGATGACCATATGCCGGCCATCGGTGGATGTCTGGAATCCGGCATCGCCTGAAACGACCGTGGCGCCGCTGGGCAGGGCGAAGGCGGGGGCCTGGCAGAACAGGCCGAGCAGTGACGCTCCGGCGACTACGAGCGCCTTGCCGCGTCCGCTCTTGCTGCGCCGACGGGTACCTTCGCTTGCGACGTTCCAACAGCCTGTGGCCTGGTTCCAGACCAGCGTATAGCTCTTGTTCATGGCTTTTCCTTTCAGTGGGGCCCGCCGGCATGGCGGGCGGGAGCTTGCTCAGAAGTAGCGGGTCGCTTGCAGCCACAGCCGGGGAGTGCGCTCGGGCTCGATGTTGTTTTCCTGGCTCAGGGGCCAGGCGGCGGTCAGGCTGACCTGGTGATCCGTTCCGTACCAGGTTGCGCCGCTGCCGACGGCGGCCATGCGGTTGCGATTGCCTTCCGTGGTGTTGGGGTGCTTGAGGAATTCCACCGCGCCCTGGTCGACGAACGAACTCAGCTGCCAGCCCGGAGCCAGGCTGTAGCGCAGCTCCGCACTGGCTTGCCAGCCTTCGTCGCCGTAGCCCTTGTAGCTGCCCAGGGGGAACGCCCGAACGCCGTAGGGGCCGCCCATGTCGAACTGTTCCGCGCTGTCTAGGTTGCCGCCGCTCCACTGGGCGTTGAGTTGGGCGAACAACTGCAGGCGGTCGCCCAGGTGCTGCAGGCGTACGGCGTTGAGCATGATCTTGTCGAAGCTGCCGGCGGTACCGATGGTGTAGCGGTCCAGCAGCCGCTCTTCGGCGGAGTCGATGGCGAGCTGGCCGTGGGCATAGGCCAGCGAGAAGCCGCTCTGTCCACCGCCGAACAAGCGGTCCTGGGCGTTTCCGCTGATGCTGGCGGTCCACAGGCGGATCTCCTTGCGGCTATGCCTCCCGGTACGCTCCTGGTCATCGCGAAGTCGTTTGTTTTCATATTGCAACTGGGTGGACAGGCTTAAGCTGCGGCTACGCAGCAGGGGCTGGCTGACGAACAGACTGTCGGTAATGGCCCGGCCATGGGCGTCCAGGCGCGAGAAATCGCGTACCAGTCGATAGGTCGTCTCGGCGTGGGCCAGTCCGATGCGCGTGCCTCGGGAACCAAGGGGCAGTTGATAGGCTGCACGGTAGTAGCGTTGGTGCCGATCGCTGCCCAGCAGGCTCAGTCTCGCCTGGTCGCCCAGTCGCAGCGGGCTGTTGAAGTCGAGGGTGGTTCCCAGGCGATATTCCCCCATGTAGCGGCCGCCATAGTTGTCTGCCTCCAGCCTGCCGCCGACCAGCGGGCCGGGGCGGGCCTCGACGCGCAAGTCCGTGGTTCCCTGCGCCTGGCCCGGCAGCAGGGTGCCTTTGGCCTGGAGGCCGGGAATGTCGCTCAGGAGCAGAAGCGCACGCTCCAGCTCCGAGCCCTGGACCGCGGTATCTCGTTCGAGTGCGCTCAAGGGGCGGAGTAGAACGCGGTCCAGCGTTCGGGACGTGTTGTGCAGTTCGATCCTGCCGTAGCGTCCCTCGAGCACTTCGATGCGTACTGTTCCATCCTGGATTTCCTGTGCCGGGAGGAAGGCGCGCGCCAGCACATATCCCTTTTCCTGATAGAAATCGCCGATGCGGGCGGCGGCGGCGTGCAATTGGCTCAGATTGAGTTCCTGGCCCGGCAGGTCGTGCAGGAGCGCCAGCAGGCGTCGATCGTCGAACTGCCTGTTGCCGCTGAGTTGGAAGCGCTTGACCAGCACCGTCGGGCCGCCCTCTTCGGCAGCCCGTGATACGCCGTCCTCGGGGCTGGGGCGCTCGGCGTCCAGTTCCACCGGCGCGGGCAGGTTCAGGCGTCGGCTTTCCACGTCACGCAGCGCCTGCCCCGCATCCGGGGCGGCATTGGCAAGGCAGGACGACAACATGGCCATTCCCATGAGGCCCGTACGGAGCAGCGGTCCGGCCCTGAGGGATGGAACGATCGAAGTGGAACTGCCGGAAGGTTTTGGAGAGGGAGGTGGGAAAGAAAGGCTAGCCTGGTTACGCGGAAAAGCTGGATGCATGGTCAATCGGCCCGGAGCGCGGTTCTTGCAGGGAAAAGAAGCCGATATCCGCAGGCATGTGCAGAACGATCGGTTTCAAGGCGGAGAATCGAGTGGGCGATAGCCTGAGGCGAGGCTGAAACGGCGACAATCGTAGTTTTCTGGCGTTGGCCGGTAGAACTTCTTGGTTTTCGTAGGGGACTGGGAGGACTGCTGTAGGAAAAAACTCCGGTGATAATGGGCTCGGCAGCGGAAGCGGCGGAAACAGTGGGGCGGAAGTAGCGGCTGAGCGCGATTCCGTATCGCGACCGTGGCGGTCATGATCAAAGGGCCTGTCCGACTATCGCCCGCCGTTCGGTCTGGCGGCTGGAGCATGGGCAGGACGCAGCGCTAGAATGCCGTTCTCGGTTTAAGGGCCCTCTCAGGCTGAGCATCAACGGAGTGTGTCTTTCGGTTCTTTTTCGTGGCGTTCACCCATGACCGGCACCAAGCCCACAACGCCCGTAGCCCGCTATTTCCACCAAGAGGCGCAACGGCGCGGCTATGTGTTGGACGCAGCCCAGGGCAATGCCATTCTTCATCTCGATCGATTGGCGGAGCGCTTGCGTCGAGGTCCGTCGCTATTCCGGCAAGCGCCGCGCAGCCTCTACCTGTGGGGGCCGGTCGGGCGCGGCAAGAGCTGGCTGATGGATGGCTTCTTTCGCAGCGCCGATTTGCAGGGCCTGCGCCGGACGCATTTCCATGCGTTCTTTCGCCGGCTTCATGACGGTATGTTCCGCCGCCAGGGGCGGCCCGATGCCCTGGGCGGTGCGCTCGACGAACTGCTAGGAGACTGCCGGCTGCTTTGCTTCGACGAATTCCATGTCCACGACATTGGCGACGCGATGCTGATAACACGCCTGTTCAGGGAGCTGTTCCGCAGGAAGATCACCCTGGTCTGCACCTCCAACTACGCGCCGCGGCAACTGCTGCCCAATCCGCTCTACCACGAACGCTTCCTGCCGGCGATCCGGTTGATCGAGACGCGCATGGAAGTGCTGGAAGTAGCCGGCGCCCGGGACTACCGGACGATTTCGCCGCGGCAGGAGATCGCTTCCGGTTATGCCAGCGGCGGGTATTGCTGGCCAGCCTCATGCGCTTGCCTGGACGAGCTGGGCTTGTCCGCGCCCGAGCCCTCGCAACGCGTGACCCTGCAAAGCGGCGCGAGGACGTTGCAGGCGCGCGCGGTGTGCGGCGACCTGGTGTGGTTCGCCTTCGCCGACCTTTGCGAGGCGCCAACCGCGGTGATGGACTACCTTGCCCTCGGCGAACGCTTCTCTACCTGGGTGCTGGAGGGCGTACCGCCGATGGCGCGCTGTTCGGTCGCCGCCCAGCAGCGCTTCATCAATCTCGTCGACGTCCTTTACGACAATGACCGGCGTTTTTTCCTGAGTGCCGAAAAGGCGCTGCCGGACCTGGTCGAGGGCAGCGACCTGCCTGCGGACATGCAGCGTACCGCCAGTCGGCTGGCGCAGTTGCGCCAGCTTCGCTGTTGAAGGAACGCCCCGCGCCGACGGCAAACGGGGCGTAATGGCTCAGTGCAGCTTGAGGCGTGGCTCGGTGCTGCGCAGGCGGCCGCTAAGCATCAGCATCGCGGTGCGCAGCGGACCGTACAACGCCATCTGGTGCATGCGGTATAGCGATACGTAGAACATCCGCGCCAGCCAGCCTTCGAGCATGACGCTACCCATCAGATTGCCCATCAGGTTGCCGACCGCGCTGAAGCGCGACAGCGAGATCAGCGAACCGTAGTCGCGGTAGTGATATTCGCCCAGCGGCTTGCCTTCGAGACGGGCACGTAGCGATTTCACCAGCAGCGAGGCCTGCTGGTGCGCGGCCTGGGCGCGTGGCGGCACGTTGCGCGGTTGCTCTCCCGGTTGCGCCGGCTGGGGACAGGCGGCGCAGTCGCCGAAGGCGAAGATGTCGTCGTCGCGGGTGGTCTGCAGGGTCGGGCGGACCACCAGTTGGTTGATACGGTTGCTTTCCAGGCCGTCGAGTTCCTTGAGGAAGGCCGGAGCCCGGATGCCCGCCGCCCACACCTTGAGCGTCGCCGGGACGAACTCGCCGTCGCCGGTCCAGAGGCCGTCCGCATCTACCTTGCTCACCGCCGAGCCGGTCATCACCCGTACGCCGAGCTTGCTCAGGGTCTGGTGTACCGGCTGGCTGATACGCTCGGGCAGCGCCGGCAGCACCCGCGGGCCGGCTTCGACCAGGCTGATGTGCAGGTCTTCCGGGCGGATCCGGTCGAGCCCGTAGGCGGCCAGCATCTGCGCGGCGTGGTGCAGTTCCGCAGCCAGTTCGACGCCGGTGGCGCCGGCGCCGATGATGGCGATACTCACTGCGTTGTTGTTCGCGTCGTGCCCGGTATGCGCACGCAGGTACTGGCCGAGCAGTTGGCGATGGAAGCGTTCGGCCTGGGCGCGGGTATCGAGGAAAATGCAGTGTTCCGCAGCGCCCTCGGTGCCGAAGTCGTTGGTGGTGCTGCCGACGGCGATCACCAGGGTGTCGTAGGCGATGTCGCGCTCGGGAACCAGTTCAACGCCATTCTCGTCCACCAGTGCGGCCAGGCGGACCCGCTTGCCGGCGCGATCCAGGCCCTGCATGCGGCCGAGCTGGAATTCGAAGTGGTTCCACTTCGCCTGGGCGACGTAGTTCAGCTCGTCCTCGGAGGAGTTGAGCGAGCCGGCGGCGACTTCGTGCAGCAGGGGTTTCCAGATGTGGGTGAGGTTGGCGTCGACCAGGGTGACCTGGGCTTTGCCGCGTTTACCCAGGGTGCGGCCGAGACGGGTGGCGAGCTCCAGTCCGCCGGCGCCGCCGCCGACGATCACGATGCGATGGGACATGTGGATATCTCATAGTGGGAATTCCGTGAGGCGGTCGTCGGGAGCGTGGCTCGACCGGACGACTCAGGCCAGGTAGCTGAGGAGGCGGCTGAGCAGGCCCAGGCCGATGACCACGGCGAGCAGGACGAACATCAGGAACCACGGGCGGAACGGCGCACGCTCGACCTGGTGCAGCGGCGAGGCGAGGTACTGCTCGACCTTCTGCTGGTCTTCGGGGCTCAGTCGGCTGGACATGGCAGGCCTCCGTTTTCGATGTCGGTCATTCTAGACAGACAGGGGGCTCGATCACCAGCGGATCGTCGAGGCGGATCACTCCGCTGCCGATCACCCGCGCGGTGATGCCGCCCTGTTCGCGCACGCTTTTCAGCGTGCGGTGGTCGATGTGCTTTTCCAGGCGTCCGCAGGGTTGGTACCAGCCAGTGGTTTCCAGCAGCGCGCCGCCGAGGCGGAAGCGACGGTCCTTCAGGCTGAGCAGGTTGATGCCGGCGACGGCGATGTTGCGGCGCATCTCGTTGGGCAACAGCGGCCTGCCCAGCAGGGTACCGAGGGCCTCGATGTGTTCCCATTGCACCAGGGTGACCTGGCGCGGCGGGTGCGGGTGGTCGCCCGTCAGTCCCAGGCCGCGCCGTGCCTCCACCGCCTCCAGTTCCTGGATCGGCGCGCGGCTGCCGGAGCGCACGCCGATCCACTTCACCCGCCCTTCGCTCACAGGCCTACCCCGGCGTCGAACAGGATGCTGCGGCCGAGGTTGGCGCGCAGGAATTCGGGGGCGCCGGAGTGAGCGAAGAGCACCCGGGCAAAGGTCGGACCGACCATCGACAGCGAGCGCCAGCCTTGGCGCAGGTATTCGGTGGGCGGCGGGAAGGGCGTATTGAAATCGGGCACCGCGCGCTTCAGGTTGACGAAGGCCAGCAGGTCCAGTTCGCCGTGGTCGATGCCGCGCTCGCTATAGTTGTGCGCCTTCTTGCGCAGGGTTGGCGCCAGCCGTGCCTGCAGCTCGGCGGCGGCGATCCGTTGTGGCCGCTCTTCGCGGCGGATCAGTTGGCGCAGGCTGACGGCCTGGCGGCGACGGGTCAGTTCCTCGCGCCACTCCTCGTTCAGCCGGCGACCTTCATCGAGGACGAAGAACACCTCGAAGCCGGCACCCTTGAACAGGACGTCCGGCGGCTGCTCCCCGGGGGCGGCGAAATCCTCCTGGCGATAGGGCACGTTGAGGGCTTCGAGGAAGCGCTGGCAGACCCAGCGCTCGCGGTCCCATTTACGTGCGTTGGAGAGGAAGTCGTTGGCTTGTTCGGCCTGACGGGTGAGCAGGCGCAGATAATCCGCTTCGTTCATGGGCTCAGCTTAGTCTGCCGGCGGGCCCGCTTTCCAGCCCACAGGCGCTTCGGCCGCGACAATCCGTCCCGGAGCGCGCCAGCGGCGAGGCTCGGTGTACACTGCCGTTCCCCTTGGGCCGGAGCCGTTCCGATGCAACTTCGCAGCGTCATCGCCGCCGATCACCCGGCACTCTTCGCGCTGTGGTCGCGAACGCCGGGTATTCGCCTCCGTGCGGAGGACGCCTATCCCTTCTTCCTCGCCTACCTTCAACGCAACCCCGGGCTGAGCCTGCTGGTCGAAACCGAAGGGGAGGTGATCGCCTGCCTGATGGCCGGGCATGACGGTCGCCGTGGTTACCTCCAGCACCTGGTGGTCGATCCCGGTTATCGAGGGCTGGGGCTGGCGCGGCAGATGCTCGACGAGGTGTTGGCGCGTCTGGCGAGGGAGGGGATCGGCAAATCCCATGTCTTCGTCCTGGATGCCGCCGAGGAGGCACAGGCATTCTGGCGAGCCCAGTCGGACTGGGAGCGGCGCAAGGACATCCAGGTATTTTCCACTCGGGAGGGACACGCGTGAAACGACTGCATTGGGTTCTGCTGGCCATGCTGCTGCCCGGCCTGGCGCTGGCCGTGGAGAAGGGCTCCACCCTGGAGCCCTGGACGTTGCAGGACCAGTTCGAAAAGGCGCACTCGCTGGACGACTCCACCCGGGTCCTGCTGGTGGCGCGGGACATGGACGGCTCGAAGCTGGTCAAGGCGGCGCTGGCGGAACGCCCAAAGGGCTACCTGGAGGCGCGCCACGCGCTGTTCCTGGCGGACATCAGCCGCATGCCGGCGCTGATTTCCCGGCTTTTCGCGGTGCCGGCCATGCGTGACTACAGTTATCCGGTGCTGCTCGATCGCGACGCGGCCATCGCTTCTCGCTATGCCTCGGACGAGGGCAAGGTCCTCTGGGTCAGGCTGGAGCAGCGCCGCGTGTTGGAAACCCGCCAGTTGGATTCGCCGGTGGCCCTGCGCATCGCCCTGGAACAACTGCAGCCGTGATCGCTGCCGAATTGCTGTCGGCGGAAAGCCTGGAACTGGGCTGGGCCATCTATGCGCCGCTGCTGCTGCTCGCCGCCTGGCGCGCGCCCTGGGTCGAGCTGGTCAGCGATACCCGCCGCCAGCACCTGGTGTTCGGCACCATGCTCGGGCTGTTCCTGCTCTGGCTGGTGCGCCGGGACTTCGAGTCGGGACTGTCCTTCCATTTCATCGGTATGACCGCCGTCACCTTGCTGCTCGACTGGCCGCTGGCGATCGTGGTGGGGCTGGTGGCGCAACTGGGCTTGTGCCTGCTCGGCCGCCAGGATTGGCTGGCGATCGGCGTCAACGGCGTGCTGCTGGTGGCGATCCCCGCGCTGATCGCGGAGCTGGCGGCGTTGTTCGTGGAAAAGCGCCAGCCGCGCAACCTGTTCGTCTACATCTTCTGCTGCGGTTTCTTCCCGGCGGCCCTCACCGCGGTGGTGGTCCTGCTGCTCGGCCTTGGCGTGGTCTGGATCGACGGCCTTTTCCCGATGCCGCCCTGGCTGGAGGACTTCGCCGGTTACCTGTGGCTGATCATGTTCCCCGAGGCCTTCATCAACGGCACGGTGATCACCGGCCTGGTGGTCTACTACCCGGAGTGGCTGGAAACCTTCAATCGCACGCGCTACCTGCAGGCGCCCTGGAAGGACGAAGAGCGCAAGCCCTGATGACCAGTCATTCGCCAGGTTCATGGCGGGCAGCGGCTGACTTGCGTCAGTGTTTCGGACGAAGCCGGCCGCGATCCTGCCGTTTTCCCAGGTGAGGAGCGGAACGTGGGTGTCCATGAATGGGCCCGAGAGGGCCTGCGAGAGTTGCTGTCGAAGAGCGACGAGGCGGACCGGGCAATGCGCCTGCGCGCGTTGCTCAGCGCAATCGTCGAACTGAACCGGGCGGAGCGCGATGCTGGCGACCTGGCCAGCGAACTGCAATTTCTTGCGGAGAATCTCGACGACCAGCGCGACTACGCTTTCATGCGTCCCTGAAGGAACGGGCCAGCCGGATTGGCTGGCCCGTTGCGTTCAATGCTCGCGAGGCGGCAGGTCGGCGGAGAAGATGTCGTCTTCCAGGGTGTCGCCGGGGATCGCATGTTCCTCGGCGGCCCAGGCGCCGAGATCGATCAGCTTGCAGCGGTCGGAGCAGAAGGGGCGGTACTTGTTGTCGCTTTTCCATTCGACGGGCGCGCCGCAGGTCGGGCACTCCACGGTCAGGGGCTGGCTCATGCTCGGCCTCCTCGCAAGGTCAGGTAGAAGGCGTGCAGTCGTTCGACTTCACGCTGCAGGTGGGACAGGTCGCCGTCGTTGACCAGCACGTCGTCGGCGTGCTTCAAGCGCTCGTCGCGCCGGGCCTGGGCCTGGAGGATCGAGCGCACCTGCTCCTCGGAGACCTTGTCGCGAAGCATGGTGCGCTGTAGTTGCAGATGTTCCGGGGTATCCACCACCAGCACGCGGTGGGTCATCTGGCGCTGGCCGGACTCCACCAGCAGCGGCGAGACCAGGATGGCATAGGGCGATTCGGCCCTGGCCAGGTACTGGACGATCTCCGCGCCGATCAGCGGGTGCAGCAATTGCTCCAGCCAGCGCCGTTCCTCCGGCGCCTGGAAGATCCGCTCGCGCAAGGCGGCGCGGTCGAGCTGGCCATCGGGCAGGAGGATGCCGTCGCCGAAGCGTTCGACGATCTTCGCCAGGGCCGGACGCCCCGGCTCCACCACCCAGCGGGCGGCATGGTCGGCGTCCACCAGGTGGACGCCGAGGGAAATGAAATGCTCGGCGGCTGCGCTCTTGCCGCTGCCGATACCGCCCGTGAGGCCTAGTATCCAGGGTTGGGTCATTTGAATCCGGCGAATTGCAGATAGGTCCGGGTTATTTGATCACCCCAGAGCAAAGCAATCCACCCGGCAATCGCCAGATAGGGACCGAAGGGGATCGGCGTGCCGCTTTCGGCGTTGCGCAGGCGCAGCATGATCACCCCGAGGATCGCCCCGACCAGCGACGACAGCAGGATGGTCAGCGGCAGTATCTGCCAGCCGCCCCAGGCACCGAGCATGGCCAGCAGCTTGAAGTCGCCGTAGCCCATGCCCTCCTTGCCGGTCACCAGCTTGAACAGCCAGAACACCGACCACAGGCTCAGGTAGCCGAACACCGCGCCGAACAGCGCATCGTCGAGGCTGGCGAAGAGGCCGAAATGGTTGGCGATCAGGCCCAGCCAGAGCAGCGGCAGCACCAGCACGTCCGGCAGCAGTTGGTGATCGGCATCGATCAGGCTCATCGCCAGCAGGCCCCAGGTCAGCAGGAGCATCGCGCCCGCCTGCCAGGTGAAGCCGAAATGCCAGGCGACGTAGCCGGAAAGCAGCGCGGTGGCCAGTTCCACCAGGGGGTAGCGTTTGCCGATGGCGGCCTTGCAGGACGAACACTTGCCGCCCAGCGCCAGGTAGCTGGCCAGCGGGATGTTTTCCCAGGGGCGGATCTCGTGGCCGCAGCGCGGGCACGCCGAATTCGGCAGCACCAGGTTGTAGGTCGCCTGCTTGGGTTCCGGCTCCAGCCCGAGCGCTTCGCGGGCCTCGGCCTTCCAGTTGCGCTCCATCATCTTCGGCAGGCGATGCACGACGACGTTGAGGAAGCTGCCAACCAGCAGGCCAAGGAGGATAGCGCACAAGACAAAGGCCAGCGGATGGCTGGCCAGGTAGTCGAGGAGGGGCATCAGTTATCCGACGACGTTGCCGAGTTGGAAGATCGGAAGGTACATGGCCACGATCAGACCGCCAACCAGTACGCCGAGAACGGCCATGATCATCGGTTCCATGAGCGTGGTGAGGTTGTCCACGGCGTTGTCGACTTCCTCTTCGTAGTAGCTGGCGACTTTGCTCAGCATCTCATCGAGCGAACCGGACTCCTCGCCGATGGCGGTCATCTGGATCGCCATGTTGGGAAAGACGCTGGTGGTGCGCATGGAGAAGTTGAGCTGCATGCCGGTGGAAACGTCTTGCTTGATCTTGCTGACCGCGTTCTTGAACACGATATTGCCGGTCGCTCCGGAGACGGAGTCGAGCGCATCGACCAGGGGAACACCCGCGGCGAAGGTCGTGGACAAGGTCCGTGCATAACGAGCGACCGCAGATTTGTAGACGATGCCTCCGAAAATGGGAAGTTTGAGGATCGTTCTGTCGAGTGTGTCGCGGAATTTTTTTGAGCGTTTATGCAGTTCCTTGAAGGTAAAGCCAATCACCCCCACGCCAACGATGACGGCAAGCCACCATTCCTGTAGGAACTCGGATAAATTTACGACCATTTGAGTGAATGCAGGCAGCTCTGCGCCAAAACCTTGGAATACGGATTGGAACTGCGGGACGACCTTGATCAGAAGAATGGCGGAGACGATTAAGGCAACGATGATGACGGCGATAGGATAAGTCATCGCCTTCCTGATCTTTGCTTTTAACGATTCCGTTTTTTCCTTGTAGGTCGCGACTCTATCCAGCAAGTTTTCCAAGGCGCCCGATTGCTCGCCGGCATCGACCAGGTTGCAATAGAGTTCGTCGAAGTACTGCGGTTTCTTTCTCAGTGAGTTGGCCAGGCTGTTGCCCGAGGACACTTCCTGCTTGATCTCATCCACCAGCTTGCGCATGTTGGGATTGTCGAAGCCTTCGCCGATGATGTCGAACGATTGCAGGAGGGGAACGCCAGCACCCATCATGGTCGCCATCTGCCGGGTGAACAGGGCGATGTCCATGGGTTTGACTTTCTTGCCTGCGCCCAGCAGGGAGATACCTTTCTTGCGTACCTTGAGCGGATTGATGCCCTGCTTGCGCAGATGGGCCTTCACCAGCATGGGATTCTGCCCGGTCAGTTCGCCCTTGACCTTGGCGCCTTTCTTGTCGGTGCCCTCCCAGATGAAAACGCTGGTTTTTAACGCTTTGTCCGCCATGGATTAATCCTTGGTCACGCGGTTGACTTCCTCCAGGCTGGTGATCCCCTGCATGGCTTTCAGCAGGCCTGAGGTGCGCAGATCGTTGAAGCCTTCTTTGCGGGCTTGCTCGGCGATCTCGATGGAGTTGCCTTCCTCCATGATAATCCGCTGCAGGGCCGGGGTGTTTTTAACTACTTCATAAATACCGACACGTCCCTTGTAACCGTTCTTGCAATGGTCGCAGCCCACCGGCGAATAAAGCTTGAAGGTGCCGATCTTGTCTTCCGGGAAGCCCTCGTGAAGCAGGGTTTCCCTCGGCACCTCGTGCTCTTTCTTGCAGTGCGAACAGAGTTTTCGCGCAAGGCGCTGGGCGATGATCAGGTTCACCGAGGTCGCCAGGTTGAACGCCGGCACGCCCATGTTCAGCAGCCGGGTCAGGGTCTCGGCGGCGCTGTTGGTGTGCAGGGTGGACATCACCATATGCCCGGTCTGCGCCGCCTTGATGGCGATCTCGGCGGTCTCCAGGTCGCGGATCTCGCCGA
>NZ_KV800299.1:28558-54188 GCF_001810205.1 Pseudomonas sp. HMSC076A11
CGGTCTCCAGGTCGCGGATCTCGCCGACCATGATCACATCCGGGTCCTGGCGCAGGAAGGCGCGCAGCGCCTGGGAGAAGTCCATGCCCTGGCGCGGATTGACGTTGACCTGGTTGATGCCTTCCAGGTTGATCTCCACCGGGTCTTCAGCGGTGGAAATGTTGATGTCGGTGGTATTGAGGATGTTCAGGCCGGTGTATAGCGATACCGTCTTGCCCGAGCCGGTGGGGCCGGTGACCAGGATCATGCCCTGTGGCTGCTTGAGTGCGGCCAGGTAGAGTTCCTTCTGGTCCTCCTCGTAGCCGAGGGCGTCGATGCCCATCTGTGCGCTGGAGGAGTCGAGGATCCGCATCACGATCTTCTCGCCCCACAGGGTCGGCAGGGTGTTGACGCGGAAGTCGATGGACTTGGTCTTCGACACGCGCATCTTGATCCGTCCGTCCTGCGGCTTGCGTCGTTCGGAGATATCCAGGCCGGCCATTACCTTGAGACGAGCAGAGATACGACTGGCCAACTGGATCGGCGGCTTGGCCACTTCGTGGAGCATGCCGTCGGTACGGAAGCGCACCCGGTAGATCTTCTCGTAGGGCTCGAAGTGCAGGTCGGAAGAGCCGCCCTTGATTGCATCCAGCAGCATCTTGTTGACGAAACGTACTACAGGTGCGTCGTCCGCTTCTGCGCTGGCATCCTCTTGGGTGGACTTGTCCGCGCTACCGATATCCAGTCCCTCGAGGTCGACATCGTCGAGGCCTGCGAGACCGTCGGTAGCGCTTTCGAACAGCTTGTCGATGGCCAGGCCAAGCTTGTCGTCTTCGACCAGAATCGCTTCGGTCGTCAGGCCGGTGCTGAACTGGACATCATTGATGGCCTGGTGGTTGGCGGGGTCGGAGATGCCTACGAAGAGCTTGTTGCCGCGCCGCCACAGAGGGATGACCCGGTGTTGGCGGACCAGCTTTTCGCTGATGGCGTCCCGCGGAAAGCTTTCCTTGTCCAGGCTGTTCAGGTCGCAATAGGCGATACCGAACTGCTCGGCGGACAATTCGGCCAGGGCCAGGCCGCTTACCAGCTTGTTCTGCACCAGGTGCGTCACCAGCGACAGCTTGTTGCGCTGCGCCTGCGCCTGCGCCTGCAGAGCGGTCTTTTCGTCGAGTAGATTGGCTTGGACGAGCTGTCGGGACAGGCCGCTCAGTTGGATGCTGTCGTTCATGGGGAAGGAATCGCAGAAGGACTATTGAGGTGCCTTATAACGCAGATGACAGGGGCTGCCAAATCGAGGAAATCCAGCTGTCAAAAAATGTCACATCCTGTCCGTTTTAAGTTTGACTCTCATCGAGAAAGGATCCCAATTTCCTTGATCGTGGCGCGGTTTGATATTTGGCATGGTAAGTGCTTGTTGAGGTTCAGGCGTTAGGCCTATACATAATCAACGGAGAGATTCATGAAAGCTCAAAAAGGCTTTACCTTGATCGAACTGATGATCGTGGTTGCGATCATCGGTATCCTGGCGGCGATTGCCATTCCCCAGTATCAGAACTATGTTGCGCGTTCGGAAGGTGCTTCGGCGCTGGCGACGATCAACCCGTTGAAGACCACTGTTGAAGAGTCGCTGTCGCGTGGAATTGCTGGTAGCAAAATTCTGATCGGTACTACAGCTTCTACTGCAGATACCACCTATGTAGGTATTGATGAGAAGGCAAATAAACTTGGTACCGTAGCTGTAGCTATTAAAGACACAGGCGATGGTACTGTAAAATTTACTTTTGCAACTGGTCAGTCCAGTCCGAAGAATGCGGGCACGGAAATTACTTTGAATCGTACTGCTGAAGGTGTATGGACTTGCACCTCTACTCAGGAAGAGATGTTTATTCCTAAGGGTTGTAATAAGCCTTAATAGCTGTTTTTGTTGATTGGTGTCGATCGGTATTGAGATCATTCCAGTTGAGTGATACCTTACCGCCGCCGGATTAGCTCAGTCGGTAGAGCAGCTCATTCGTAATGAGAAGGTCGGGGGTTCGATTCCTCTATCCGGCACCAGTCGCATAAAAAAGCCCCGCTTCGGCGGGGCTTTTTATTGCCTGCGATTCGTTCAGAGGGTGAGGCGCATGGACAGGTCGACGGCCCTGACATCCTTGGTCAGGGTGCCGATGGAGATGTAGTCGACGCCGGTCTCGGCGATGTTGCGCAGGGTGCTCTCGTTGATTCCGCCGGAAGCTTCCAGCTTGGCACGGCCGGCGGTGAGGGCGACGGCGGTGCGCATGTCGTCCAGGCTGAGTTCGTCGAGCATGACGATATCGGCGCCGGCCTCCAGCGCCTGGCGCAGTTCATCGAGGTTCTCCACTTCCACTTCCACCGGCTTGCCGGGTGCTATGCGCCGGGCCTGGGCGATTGCCCGATCGATACCGCCGCAGGCGGCGATGTGGTTTTCCTTGATCAGGAAGGCATCGTAGAGGCCGATGCGATGGTTGTGGCAACCGCCGCAGGTGACCGCGTACTTCTGCGCCAGGCGCAGGCCGGGCAGGGTCTTGCGCGTGTCGAGGAGCTTCACCGCGGTGCCGGCGACCAGGTCGGCGTAGTGCTGGCTGCGGGTGGCGGTACCGGAAAGCAGCTGGAGGAAGTTCAGCGCGCTGCGCTCGCCGGTGAGCAGGGCGCGGGCCGGACCTTTTAGCTGGAACAGCATCTGGTTCGGCTCGACTCGCTGGCCGTCCTCCACCTGCCAGGTCACCAGCACTCGGGGATCGACCTGGCGGAAGACCTCGTCGACCCAGGCGCGGCCCGCGATCGTCGCGTGCTCGCGGGTAATCACCCGGGCCTCGGCCTCGCGCTGTGGATCGATCAACTGAGCGGTAAGGTCGCCGCCGCCGACGTCTTCCGCCAGGGCGGTGCGGACGTTGGCCTGGATTTCGCCTTGGAGGTCGGCAAGGGTGAGGTTAGGCATGGCGGGCTCCTGTACGAGATCGGGCGATTATACGGAGCGCAGCGGACGGCGTCTGTGCCTGCCTGGGCGCCGGTCGGGACGGCCGCCATTCATCGGCCTTCGCTTGTGTGAAGAGAGTCATGTCTATAGGAAAACCCTCTATCTAGATTTGAAAGTATCTCTATAATGAATGTAGATACTTGTTTTTGACGCCTGGAAATTGACGTTACGGACGACGCCAATCGATCCTCTGTGCCCGATTTTTGCCATTCCATGCGCGGCCGCGAGGGTGGCAGGAGAGTCCCGATGCAGAACGATGCCAATGTGGTGCACCTGACCAGGGTCGCTTCCGAGCCGTCGCCGAACGCCGGAGCGGGGCGCCTGCCGGTCATCCTCGTGCAGGTGCGCGACAAGGCGGCGTTGCAGCTGAAACAGGCGTTGCAGGCGTTGTTCGACAACGCCGACGACACCCTCTTCGAAATGGCCGACCGAGCCACCAGCAACCTCGAACAGAACGCTTTCTTCGAAGCCATGCGCGACCTGCGCCTCAAGCGCAAGAGTATCGAGCGGGTCTACCTGCAGAAGGTCTTCGAGGAGTTCTCGGCGCTCAACCAGGTACAGTCCGGCAAATCCGTGCCGACCCTGGATACCGTGTCCTTCGATAGCCTCAGCCTGGTACAGAACGAGGAACTGGAGGAGTCCGTCGCGGTGGACGCGATGGTGGCGCGGGTGATGAGCCGCGATGCCACCGCGCTGGCCCACCTGAGCACCCGCCTGAACACCCTGGTCGGGCGGAAGGTCGACGAGAAGAGCAATCCCCTCGCTCCGCGTCCGCTGACCGCGGCTTTCCTCGATGCCTGCCAGGGGCTCGGCGTCGAGATCAAGGTCAAGCTGATCATTCTCAAGCTGTTCGAGAAGTACGTCCTGGCCCATTGCGACCAGTTGTACGCCGAGGCCAACCAGATCCTGGTCGCTGCGGGCGTGCTGCCGGAACTCAAATCCGCACTGCCGCGGCGTCAGCCCGCTGTCCGTCCCGAAGCGGTACGCGATGCCGGGACCCTGCAGGCACAGGCTGCGCTACTCGACGGCGGCCAGCAGGAAGTCTTCGGCGCGCTGCAGGAACTGCTGGCGCAGGTCCGCGACAATCCTTCCTTCTACCGTCGCGAAACGCCTGAGAATGCCGCGCCGATTTCCAGCAACGACCTGATGCGCCTGCTTTCCCACCTGCAACAGCACTTGCCGGGCCCTGGCGCCGCGGAGTTCGACGTCCGCGACGGGGTCGACCAACTGCTCCAGCGGGTCAGCCACAAGAGCGGCCGTTCTCGGGTGGTCGGCCAGGTGGACGATGACGTCATCAACCTGGTGTCGATGCTGTTCGAATTCATTCTCGATGACCGCACCCTGCCTGATTCGCTGAAGGCCCTGATCGGTCGGATGCAGATCCCGATGCTCAAGGTGGCCCTGCTCGACAAGACCTTCTTCAGCCGCGGTAGCCATCCGGCACGTCGCCTGCTCAACGAGATCGCATCCGCGTCGCTGGGCTGGGCCGAACACAATGATGCCCGGCGCGACAGCCTGTACCAGAAGATCGAACAGGTCGTGATGCGGCTGTTGAACGACTTCGTCGACGACCCGGCGATCTTCGCCGAGTTGCTGGAGGACTTCATTGCCTTCACCGGCGACGAGCGCCGCCGCAGCGAGCTCCTCGAGCAGCGCACCCGCGACGCCGAGGAAGGCCGCGCCAAGGCCGAACTGGCCCGGCAGGACGTGGAGCAGGTGCTGAACCAGCGACTGCTCGGCAAGGTCCTGCCGGAGGTGGTGGTGCGCCTGCTGCGGGATGCCTGGAGCAAGGTGATGCTGCTGATCTGCCTCAAGCATGGCAAGGCTTCGGCCGAGTGGCGGGAGGCCCTGGATACCATGGACGAGTTGATCTGGAGCGTCGGCCCGCATGACGATCCGCTGTCCCGCCAACAGTTGCTGGAGCGTGTGCCTGGCCTGCTCAAGGCGCTGCGCGAGGGATTGGCCAGCGCAGCCTTCGATCCGTTTTCCACCGGAGAATTCTTCAGCCAGCTGGAAACCCTGCATGTCCAGGGCCTGCAGCGCGACAAGCGCGGCGAGGCGGCGGTCGCGGACAGCCCCCTGCTCGACGAAGCGACCCCGGGCACGGTCGCGGAAAAGCCCCGGGCGCCGGTCATGCTGCGGGTGGTCGAGGAAATCGTCCTGACCTCGCCGGACGCCGCCCCGGCGCCTGTCGAGAGCGAAGTGCGCCTGCCGGACAACGACGAGGCACTGCTGCGGGTCGATGCGCTGCGTGTCGGCAGTTGGGTGGAGATCCAGGAGGACGCCGAGCACAAGCTGCGCTGCAAGCTGGCGGCAGTGATCCGGCCCACCGGGCGCTACATCTTCGTCAATCGCACCGGGATGAAGGTCCTGGAAAAGACCCGCATGGGCCTGGCGGTGGAGTTTCGCCGGCAGGCGGTACGCCTGCTGGACGATGCCTTGCTGTTCGACCGGGCCCTGGAGTCGGTGATCGGCAACCTGCGGCGCCTCAAGGGCGCCTAGCCGCTTCTCGAGGACCCGGCGGATGCCGGGTCTTTTCGTTCTTGCGGGTAATACCTTTCCTCGAAGCATGTCGATGCGGCCGATCCAGAGCCCGCCTGATCGTCATTCCGGCGCCGCTGGATTAGAGTGGGGGCTCGTTCAGGAGCCCGTATGCATTTCGATTCCGTTACCGGCTGGGTCCGTGGCGTCCGCCACTGCCCTTCACCGAATTTCAACCTGCGTCCGCAAGGGGACGCGGTGTCGCTGCTGGTCATCCACAATATCAGCCTGCCGCCGGGACAGTTCGGCACCGGCAAGGTCCAGGCGTTCTTCCAGAATCGCCTGGACCCGAACGAACATCCCTATTTCGAGGAGATCCGCCACCTGACGGTTTCCGCGCATTTCCTCATCGAACGCGACGGCGCCATCACCCAGTTCGTCTCCTGTCACGACCGCGCCTGGCATGCCGGGGTTTCCTGCTTCGACGGTCGCGAGGCGTGCAACGACTTCTCCCTTGGCATCGAACTGGAGGGGACCGACACGGAACCGTACACGGACGCGCAGTACACTGCCCTGGCCGGGCTGACGCGGCTGTTGCGCGCGGCCTTCCCGGCGATCACCCCGGAACGCATCCAGGGCCACTGCGATATCGCCCCGGAGCGCAAGACCGATCCCGGCGAGGCTTTCGACTGGTCGCGCTACCGCGCCGGATTGACCGATTCCAAGGAGGAAACATGACGTTCCTGGTGTTGCTGCTGGCCCTTGCGCTGGAGAAGTTCTCCGGCTGGCGCCGGCGTATCCAGCGCGATGGCGCCTGGCTCGCCTGGCTGGGCCTGGTCGAGGACCTGCCCTCGGTGTCCCGCCGCTCCTGGCTGGGGCTGCTGCTCGCGGTGGTCCTGCCGTTGCTGCCGCTGGCCCTGCTGCTGACATTGCTGCAGCCGCTGGCCTATGGCTGGTTGAGCCTTCCGCTGCATCTTCTGGTGGTGGTCTACAGTCTCGGCCGCGGCGACGTCATGGCCGACCTCGGGCCGTTCCGCGACGCCTGGCGGCGCGAGGAGGCCCAGGCTGCCTTCCATGTCGCCGAACGCGATCTGGGGATCCTGGGCGGCAGCGAGAGCGACCTGATCGGCCGGGTGCACGGCCATCTGCTCTGGCAGGGCTACCAGAGCTTCTTCGCGGTGATCTTCTGGTATGCCTTGCTCGGCCCGGTGGCGGCCCTGGCCTATCGCCTGCTGGCACTGGCGCTGGAGCACGCCCGCCAGCCGGCGTTGCGCGAACAGGCGGCGCGCGTCCGGCATATCCTCGACTGGTTGCCGGTGCGTGCGCTGGTGCTGAGCTTCGCCCTGGTCGGCAACTTCCTCGCGGTTATCCGCGTGCTGCTGCACTGGCTGCTGGCCTGGGACATCTCGGCGGCCGCGCTGCTGGGCAAGGCCGGACGGGTCGCCAGCGATGTCGAAGCGGTCGAACTGGGTGCCGCCGGCGTCGCCAGCCTGGATGCGCTCTGGCAATTGCTGGTGCGTGCGGCCGTGCTCTGGTACGCCGTGTTCGCCTTCTGCGCGCTGTTCCTCTGAGCGCAGCGACGGGGAATCCGCCTGCGATTCCCCGTTAACCTTAAGTTACAGAACACCAGGCCGATATCGGGTACACAGGTGAACGTGTCCGCATGATTTCGAAAGGCCATTACCGAGCGGACTCCGTGCGTCAATGTCGCCACGCGGCGGCATCTCTCAGAACGATAAGAACAATCAGGAGACGTCTGGGTGAAGACCGTACTCTATCCCGCCATCGCGCTGATGAACCGGCTCAGCTTCGGCATGAAGTTCGGCCTGATCAGCGTGCTGTTCTTCCTGCCGCTGCTGATCACCAGCTTCTATCTGGTGCGCGATGCCTATCGCCAGTTCAGCGACACCCGGATCGAACTGCAGAGCTTGACGCTGCTGGGTAGCGGACTTCAGATCCGGCGTGGCCTGGAGTCCCTCAACGATCTGTTGCAGATCAATGCGGTCATCGGCCAGTCCGGCAAGGCCGGCGATCTGGAAGCGCGCATCGCGGACGTCCAGAAGGGGCTGCGCGGGCGGCTCGAGGCGCTGGCGCCGCTCAGCGAGGATGGTGCGGCGGTAGCCGAATTCGAGGCCCAGCGCGACCGGTTGCTCAACGGCTTGCAGGCCGTGGAGGCCGAAGGGTCCTTGCAGGGCAAGGGCGCACGGGCGGAGAAGCTGCTCGGTAGCGCACAGGTATTCATCAAGTTGCTCATCGCCCAGGCCGGGCTCAGCCAGGACAGCCAGCGCCAGGTGCGCCAGCTCAGCGAGCTGGTCGGTTCGATAACGCCGGAGGTGACGGCGGCCATCAGCAAGGGGCGCGCCATCGGCGCCTACTCCCTGGGCCAGGGTTTCCTCAATTCGTCCTCCAGCGCGCGGCTCGACGAACTGCTGCTGGAGTTCGAGAAACTGCATGGCGAGTACGGCCTGAAGCTGCAGGAGTCCCTGGCCGGCAGCCCACCGGCGCTCGAGGAGGCCGCCCAGGCCAGTCGCGAGACCCTGAAGAGCCTGGGGCAGTTGTTCGAGGACCGGGTGATCGTGGCCGAGACGCTGGATACCCCGTGGACGCAGTTCTACGATCAGGTCAGCGCGGCGATGGACAAGACCTACCAGCTCGACGACGCCGTTCTCGGCTATCTCGATACCCAGTTGCAAAAGCGCCTGCAACAGGTGCGCACGCAGATGCTGTTGCTAGTCGCCGCGCTGGCCGTGGTTTTCGCCGCGATCCTATACCTCTACGGCGGTTTCTACGTTTCCACCCGCGCCACCCTGAAGGATCTCGGGCGAATGATGGAGCGCGTCGCCGGCGGCGACATGACGGTCAGCTTCCAGGCCCGCAGCCGTGACGAACTGGGCGAGCTGGGACAATCGTTCAACGAATCGGTGGCGAAGATCCACGACCTGATCGAGCGGGTCAGCCAGACCGTCGGCGAGGTCGAGCGGCAGACCCTGCGCGTCGAGTCGGTGTCGGCCGAAAGCAACCAGGCGGTAGCCGGGCAACGCAGCCAGATCGAGCAGGTGGCCACGGCGATGAACCAGATGGCCGCTACCGCCCAGGAAGTGGCACGCAGCGCGGCGATGGCGGTGAGCAGCGCGAACAGCGTGAACCAGGAAACCCTCAGCGGGCGCAGCCTGGTCGAGTCGCAGGTGGGTAGCATCCAGCGCCTGGCCGGCGAGATCGACCAGTCGGTGGCGGCGATCAATCGCCTGGCCAGTGACAGCGCCTCGATCAGCCAGGTGCTGGATGTGATCAAGGGCATCGCCGAACAGACCAACCTGCTGGCGCTCAATGCGGCGATCGAGGCCGCTCGTGCCGGGGAGCAGGGGCGCGGTTTCGCGGTGGTGGCCGACGAGGTGCGCACGCTGGCCAAGCGCACCCAGCAATCCACCGCCGAGATCGAACAGATGATCCTGCGCCTGCAGGGCGGCGTCGATGCGGCGGTGAAGGCGATGGGCAGCAGCCACCATACCGCCGATGGCACGGTCAACGAGTCGGCGCAGGTGCAGCAGGCACTGGAGAATATCCTCGGCGCGGTGGGCATGATCGTCGACCAGAACCAGCAGATCGCCGCCGCCGCCGAGCAACAGACCGCCGTGGCCCACGATATCGACCAGAACATCGTCGAGATCAACCAGGCCGGCGAGCGCACCGCGGAAGGCGCCAGCCAGACCGAACGGGCCAGCCGCGAACTGGGCGCCCAGGTGACCCAGCTGAAACGCCTGATCGGCGCGTTCCGGGTGTAGGCGCAAGGGCTGCGCGGGACGTTTTTCGTCCATCCGATTGAACGCTGGGCGGACGGGGACATCCCACTGTCATGCACATGGGGTAAAGGCTGGGCAGGTCAATCCGGCGGTGCGACAGGCGGAGGCGAAATCGCGGCATTTTTTTATTGATCTCGCGTCCCCTTGGTCCTAAAGTTCGCGCCCGAACGTCCATGCTGGAAACGATCCATCCGGCTCAAGTACTGACGACGAGAGATCGCCTTGTGGCAAGGCGACGTCCGCTGCTCAAGCGGCCAGGTCGTCGCGCGGGACACGCGCGCGACCTACCAGGATGAACAGGCGGTGGCTGCCGGCAGGCAGGTGATACTCGGCGACATGCCTTGGGAAGTAGGCGAACCAAAGTGGGGAAACGGATTAGACGTTCAGCTTCACCCCTACGAATCCATGTGTTTTGCCATTGGGAGTCCCAACCATGTCCATCAAGGTCGAGGATTATTTCGCCCCTGAAACCTTCCAGCGCATGAAGGCCTTCGCCGACAAGCAGGAAACCCCCTTTGTAGTCATCGACAAGCAGACCATCGCCGATGCCTACGACCAACTGACCGACTGCTTCCCCTTCGCCAGGATCTACTACGCGGTGAAGGCCAATCCCGCTACCGAAATCACCGAGCTGCTGCGCGACAAGGGTTCGAACTTCGATATCGCCTCGATCTACGAACTGGACAAGGTGATGAAGACCGGCGTCGGTCCGGAGCGCATCAGCTACGGCAACACCATCAAGAAATCCAAGGACATCCGCTACTTCTACGAGAAGGGCGTGCGCCTGTTCGCCACCGACTCCGAAGCCGACCTGCGCAACATCGCCAAGGCCGCTCCCGGCGCCAAGGTCTACGTGCGTATCCTCACCGAGGGCTCGACTACCGCAGACTGGCCGTTGTCGCGCAAGTTCGGCTGCCAGACCGACATGGCCATGGACCTGCTGATCCTGGCCCGCCAGCTGGGCCTGGAGCCCTACGGCATTTCCTTCCACGTCGGTTCGCAGCAGCGCGACATCTCGGTGTGGGACGCGGCGATCGCCAAGGTCAAGGTGATCTTCGAGCGCCTGAAGGAAGAAGACGGCATCGTCCTGAAGATGATCAACATGGGCGGCGGCTTCCCGGCCAACTACATCACCAAGACCAACGACCTGGAAACCTATGCGGAGGAGATCATCCGCTTCCTCAAGGAGGACTTCGGCGACGACCTGCCGGAAATCATCCTCGAGCCGGGCCGTTCGCTGATCGCCAATGCCGGCATCCTGGTCAGCGAAGTGGTGCTGGTCGCCCGCAAGTCGCGGACCGCCGTGGAGCGCTGGGTCTATGCCGACGTCGGCAAGTTCTCCGGACTGATCGAAACCATGGACGAGTCGATCAAGTTCCCGATCTGGACCGAGAAGCAGGGCGAGATGGAAGAGGTGGTGATCGCCGGCCCGACCTGCGACAGCGCCGACATCATGTACGAGCACTACAAGTATGGCCTGCCGCTGAACCTGGCGAGCGGCGACCGCCTTTACTGGCTGTCTACCGGCGCCTACACCACCAGCTACAGTGCGGTGGAGTTCAACGGCTTCCCGCCGCTGAAGGCGTTCTACCTCTAGCGCAGTCGCCTCTGCTACGAAGAGCCCCGCCTCGGCGGGGCTTTTTCATGTCGCTCTGGAAGCCTCGCGGCGCTCGTGTCAGCCTTGTTCGACAACCCATGACAAGGACGCCGACATGACAGGCAATGGTGTTTCCCTGGTGACCCTCGGGGTCGCCGATCTGGCCCGCTCCTCTCTCTACTACCAGGCGCTGGGCTGGCAGCCCTCTTCGGACGGCAACGAGCAGGTGGTATTTCTCAAGGGCCGCAACCTGGTCCTCGGCCTCTACGGACGCAGCGCCCTCGCCGAGGATGCGCAGGTGGAAGATCGCCCGACCGGCTTCGCGGCTATCACCCTGGCCTGCAACTGCGCCTCGCGGGACGAGGTGGACCGTCTGTTCTCCGCAGCTACGGCGGCCGGCGGGCAGGCGACCAAGATGCCGCAGGAAGTGTTCTGGGGTGGCTACTCCGGATATGTCGCCGACCCGGATGGACACCTTTGGGAAATTGCCTACAACCCGTTCTGGCCGTTCGACGAGCAGGGCAACCTGGTCTTGCCCTGAGGGCGCTACGGATGGAAAAACGCCCCGCTCGGCGGGGCGCATTCCTTGGCGGCGGTCAGCCTTCGTTCGGCTGGCGGGACGGTGCGCGCGGCGTCGTTGGCGCGGGTCGTCCGGCCTGGGCTACCTGCTGCCCGGCGTCGGCCTTGTCCAGCGGCAGCTTGTCGAAGTCGCGCAAGCCATTGTGGGCATAGGGGTTGCCGATCCAGCGGACTTCATGCTGGAAGTCGTTGCTCACCAGGCTCTTGGTCGGATCGAAGAGGTCATAGTCGAGGCCGGCGAGGTCGGACCAGGTATGGATCAGGTCTTCGCTGCTGTAGCGTCGGTCGACCAGGGCCTGCAGGTCGCGCGGATGGGTCTGCTGCCAGCTGGGCGAAGTCCAGACCAGGAAGGGTACGGTGTACATGCCGCGGGTCGGGTCGCCTTCGTTGCGGCCGAGACGGTCGTGCGGGGCTTCGTCGAAGACTTCCTCGCCATGGTCCGAGAGGTAGACCAGGAAGCCGTTCGGATCGCTGTTGGCGAAGCCCTTGATCAGGCTGGAGACCACGTAGTCGTTGTACAGCACGGCGTTGTCGTAGCTGTTGTAGACCTCCACCTGGTCATCGCTGAGGGCCGCCGGGGCGCCCTGGCGGTCGACGAAGCGAGCGTAGTCGGCGGGATAGCGGTACTTGTAGTTCATGTGGGTGCCGAGCAGATGGACCACGATGAATTTCTTCGGCGCCGGGTCGTCCAGCACCTTGGCGAAGGGCGCCAGCACCGCGCCGTCCAGCTGGCTGGCGTTCTGGCTGCGCTGGTTGTTCAGGTAGAACTGCGCATCGGTCTGCTGGGCGAAGGTCGTCAGCATGGTGTTGCGCTTGGTCATGGTCTGCTGGTTGGTGATCCAGAAGGTCTTGTAGCCGGCCTGCTTCATCAGGTTCATCAGCGACGGATCGGTGAGGAAGCGGTCGGGATGCTCCTGGTCAGCGAACGTCAGCACCTGCTGCAGCACCTCGATGGTGTATGGCCGCGACGCCACCACGTTGTTGAATACCGTGAGGTTCCGGTTCGCGGCCTTCAGTGCGTCCAACTGCGGGGTCGTTTCGCGTGGATAGCCGTAGAGGCTCATGTGCTTGCGCGACGTGGATTCGCCGATCACCAGGACCAGCGTGCGCGGCGTATCGCCATTGGCATCGACGAGGTTCTTCAGCGGCGGTAGGGCCGCGTTCTTTTGCAACAGCGCCTGCATGCTGCCCAGTTGCTGGCGGTATTGCTGGTAGCCGATCAGCAATTGCCAGGGCACCGCCGGTTCCATGCGCGCCTGGACCTTGTCCAGGGCTTCGTCGAAGGGCCGGCCCTGGCTGACCAGTTGCTTGTAGAACGGATAACCGATGGTCGCGACGATCAGCAGCACCGCCACCGGCAGGGCGCTGAAGCGCGGCAGGTAGACTGGGCGCAGGCGGCGCCAGAGGAGGATGGCGACCAGGCTGTAGAGCACCAGGCCGAGGGTCATCCAGGGGTTGAAGTACTGGCTGAAATATTCGCTGGCCTCGGCGGTGTTCGACTCGAACATCACGAAGATCACGCTTTGCGAGAATTCCTGGTGATAGATGCCGAAATAGCTCAGGCCGACCAGCGAGGCGGCCCACAGCACCAGCCCGATGACGGCGGCCAGCGGCTTGGTCCAGCGCGGGAACAGCAACACCGGCGCAAGCCAGATGGTGCTCAGCACCATGGCGTTGCGGAAACCGGAGAAACCGCTGTTGCCGGAGGTCAGCAGGAGCAGTTGGGTGATGCCGGAGAAGAACCAGAAGAACAGGAACAGCCAGCCCAGGCCGGCCCAGTCGATGCGATTGCGCGTAACGCTTGGTGGAGTGGGGGACACGATAGCCTCGTACGATGGACCGGAGGCGCGATCGTCGCTCGCCTCGATGAAGCGGCGAGGGTAGGGAAAGGCTTGTCAAAAAAGTGTTATGTGGGTGTGAACAAAGGGTTGGGCGTTGTTCGTCAGACGGGCAGTCGTGCGTACCCGTGACGTTCGAGCGCCTGTTCCAGAGCCTCTCGATCGGTGTCGTCGCCCAACTGCGCCGCGCGTCGGTAGTAGGCCAGCGCCAGGCTGCGGAACGGCGGGTGGGCCGACTGCTCCAGGCCATGGCGGGCACTGCGCAGGAAGTTCAGGTTGCCGCCTTCGAGGGCACGCCGGAGCCAGGTTTCGGCTTCGGCATGGCGGCCCGAGGCGCTGAGCATCGCGGCGTGGCTGAACTGGCCGCGAAAATCGCCGCCCTCGGCGGAACGTCGATACCAGTGCGCAGCTTGCGCCAGGTCGCGAGCGACCACCAGGCCTTCTTCGTGGTAGCGCCCCACCAGGTTCATCGATTTCGCGTGGCCCTGCTCGGCCGCTTGCCGATACAGCGCATAGGCGCGCGGCTGGTCCTGGGACACGCCGCGGCCGGTGGCGTGGAGATTGGCCAGGTTGTAGCGGGCCCAGTCAAGGCCGGCCTGGGCGGCGATCCGATAGTGGACCGCTGCCGCGGCTGGATCCGCCGGGCCGCCCCAGCCATGTTCAAGACAGCGAGCGAGCATATTGCGCGCCATTGCGTGGCCGCGTTCGGCGGCGATCGTGAACCAGGTCCGCGCCAGGGTCGGGTCGCGCTGGATGCCTTGGCCGTCCAGAAGGATCTGTCCGAGGAGGGCCTGGGCTTCCGTCAGGCCCTCGCGCGCAGCGCCAAGGATGGCCTGGGCAACCTCGCCCGGGGTACCGGCCAGTTGTGCGGCGAAACCTTCGGCGTCCAGCGCGTCGTGACGAAGCAGCAGGTGGCGCATGTTCAGAGTTCCGACCAGCGCCGCAGGAGATTGTGGTAGGTACCGGTGAGGCGGATCAGCGAGGGATGGTCGGGGACGTCGCGGGTGAGTCGCTGGATCGACTGGTCCATTTCGAATAGCAGGGTGCGCTGGCTGTCTTCGCGGACCAGGCTCTGGGTCCAGAAGAACGAGGCGTAGCGCGCGCCGCGGGTGACCGGATTGACCTTGTGCAGGCTGGTGCCGGGGTAGAGCACCAGATCGCCGGCGGGCAGCTTCACCTGTTGCAGGCCGTAGGTGTCCTGGATCACCAGTTCGCCGCCGTCATAGTCCTCCGGGTCGCTGAAGAAGAGGGTCGAGGACAGGTCGGTACGGACCCGCTCGCGGCCGCCATGGACGTCGCGCACGGCGTTGTCGATGTGGAAGTCGAACGAGCCCCCGCCGGTATAGCAGTTGAATAGCGGCGGGAAGACCTTGAGCGGCAGGGCGGCGGACATGAACAGGGGATGGTTCCACAGGCGCTGCAGCATGGCTTCGCCGATCTCCCGGGCCAGCGGGTGGTCCTGCGGCAGTTGCAGGTTGTGCTTGGCCTTGGCCGATTGGTAGCCGGCGGTCGCCTTGCCGTCGGCCCATTCCGCCTGCTCCAGGGCTGCGCGGATCCGGGAGACTTCCTCGGCGGTGAAGATGGCGGGAATATGCAGCAACATGGCGCTGTCCATGAAGGCGAAATGATTGCCAATGATATTGATTTGCATTGGCCATGTAAAACCGCCAAATGTTCCAGACGAGCGAGATGGGAAAAAATGTAATGAGAAAATTGTAAAGAATGTAAATTCCTGTCGAATGCGAATCCGTAATAATTGATAACAATTCTGATCTGCAATAAATTCCGCGACCTTCACAGCTCCCGGGGAGGGGTTTCGAATGTCGCGTCAGTCCACGGATACCGCCGTTTCTTCGCAACGTCTGCTGGCTTCGGCCATCGGTGTGGCCATCACCGCCATCGCCGCACCGCAGGCAGCCCACGCCGACGAGGCCGGGCAGAAAAAGACCGACAAGGACCGCGTACTGTCGCTGGATGCGGCCACCATCGTCGGCGAGCAGCAGGACGAAACCACCTACAACGTCGACCGCTCGGCGTCGAAGAAGTACACCGCGCCGCTCTTGGATACGCCGCGCTCCGTCACGGTAGTACCAAAGCAGGTGATCAAGGATACCGCCGCCGTGTCTCTCCAGGATGCACTACGTACCGTTCCAGGTATTACCTTTGGCGCGGGCGAGGGCGGCAATCCCACCGGTGACCGGCCATTCATTCGCGGCTTCGATGCGCAAAGCGATACTTACGTCGATGGTGTACGCGATACTGGTGCACAGACCCGCGAGATCTTCAACCTTGAGCAGATCGAGGTCAGCAAGGGCCCTAACTCGGCATTCGGAGGACGGGGCTCGGCCGGCGGCAGCCTCAATCTCGTCAGCAAGCAGGCCAAGGCTGGGAACTTCATCGATGGAGGCTTCACCTATGGTTCTGACCAGACTCGCCGGTACACCCTGGACCTCAACCAGGAATTCCTCGATGGCAATGCGGCATTCCGGCTGAATCTTCTCAAGCACGATGCCAATGTCGCGGGCCGCGATGAAGTCGATGTCAGTCGCTGGGGCGTAGCGCCGTCGCTCACCTTCGGTCTTGGCTCGCCGACCCGAGTGACCGTCAGCCATTATCACCTGGAAAGTGACGATACCCCGGATTCGGGCATTCCCTATGCCAAGAGTAGCGATCGCAGCAAGCACAATCCGGACAAACCGGTGAATGTCGATCGAGGCAATTTCTATGGGCTGACGGGGCGCGATTTCCAGAAGAGCCGCATCGATACCAGTACCATCACCGTTGAGCATGATCTGACTGACAGCCTCACTATTCGCAATACCTCGCGTTACGGCAACAGTCATCAGGACTATCTGTGGACACAACCGGATGACAGCCAGGGCAACATCAACAATGGCTCGGTCTGGCGCCGCCAGAACAATCGGGTAAGTACCACCACCACAGCAGTCAACCAGACTGACCTGTTTGGAGAGTTCTACCTGGGTGGCTTCAAGAACAGCTTCAGCACCGGCCTGGAGTTCAGCCGAGAAGACAGCAAGCGCGATGGGTATACCGTCGATACCAATACCGGCCTGGGCAGCAACAAGTGCAATCCATCGCTGATCGGGGCGCCTAGCGGCTATAACTGCACTAGTCTGGAAAATCCCAATCCGCACGATCCATGGAATGGCAGTATTACCCGGAAATATGCGCCGCTGAATACGGTCGGCACCACCAAGGCAATATATGCGTTCGACACCATCGACCTGAACGAGCAGTGGCAGGTCAATATTGGCGCGCGCTTCGATAGTTTCGAAACTACGGCGAAGAACCACGGTGTAAGACCCGCTACCAAACTCAGCGACAAGTCGAGCTTCTGGAACTGGCAGGCAGGCTTGGTGTGGAAGCCTGTACCCAACGGCAGCATCTATGCGTCCTACGCCACTTCGGCTACGCCGCCGGGTAGCATGCTCGATAATGGGGATACCTCGAATGCTGTCGACGGGTTCGCCATCAGCAACAACCTTGAGCCGGAAGAAACCACGAACTACGAGCTTGGTACCAAGTGGGCTTTCTTCAACGAGCGGCTGGAGCTGAGTGCCGCGATCTTCCGCACCGACAAGGACAATACCCGCATCCTGGTCGCCAACCAGACCTACGACAACGCCGGACAATCCCGCGTCGACGGCGTGGAGTTGAGCGCCAGCGGCAAGCTGACCGAGAAGTGGAAGGTGTTCGCGGGCTACAGCTACCTGGACAGCGAGTTGGTCGATGCCGGTAAGGCTGGGCGTAACGGCAATGTGAACGCATCGGCGGCTTCCAACAACGGCAACGAGATGCCAAATACGCCGAAGAACAGCTTCAGTCTCTGGACCACCTATGACATCTTCCCGAAGACCACCATCGGCGGCGGGGCTTTCTATGTCGACAAGGTCTATGGCGACGTTGGCAATACCGTCTATGTCCCCGATTACTGGCGCTATGACGCAATGGCCAGCTACAAACTGAGCAAGAACGTCGATTTCCAGTTGAACGTGCAGAATGTGTTCGACAAGAAGTACTTCGACAAAGCCTATGCGGCGCACTATGCGTCCCAGGCCGCTGGAAGGACGATACTGTTCAGCACCAACTTCCACTTCTGACAGCCGCTCTCGCTCCCCACGAAAGCCCCATTCCCTCTACGGGATGGGGCTTTCCCGCATCCAGGTGGGTAAATAGAGCGTAAAGAACGTTAATTCGGCTTTATCGCAACTGATTATCAAATAGAATTGCCCGCCGACGTCCTCGTGTCGTCTGGCCGGCGCTTGGCGTCGGCGTAGTCCCGTTGTTGCCGCGCGGCGGCCGTGAAGGTGATCCTGTGAAGAAAGTCTGGTTCCAGTTGCATTGGTTCTTCGGTATCAGCGCCGGCCTGGTGCTGGCGCTGATGGGCGTCACCGGAGCGACCCTGTCGTTCCAGGACGAGCTGATGCGCGCGCTCAACCCTGACGTGCTGGTGGTGCAGAAGCGCTCCGAGGGTGTGCTGCCGCTGGACGAACTGGTGCGCCGTATCGAAGGTGCCGAGCCGGGGCGGAAAGTGGCCTTCGTCTGGGTCGAGATGGACAGCGACAAGGCCGGGCGGATCTTCTACACCCCGCCGCCGGGACAGCGCCGCGGCGAGTCGCGCTGGATCGATCCCTACACCGGGGCTTTCGTCGGCGAGCCGCGCGGCGAGGGTTTCTTCAACCTGATGATGCAACTGCACCGGTTCCTCGCCATGGGCGAGTACGGCAAGCAGGTCACCGCCGCCTGCACCCTGATCCTGATCTTCTTCTGCCTGTCCGGTCTCTACCTGCGCTGGCCGCGCAAGGTCCTCGACTGGCGCGCCTGGCTGACCCTCGACTGGTCGCGCAAGGGCCGCAGTTTCAACTGGGACCTGCATGCCGTGGCCGGCACCTGGTGCCTGGCGCTCTACCTGCTGGCTGCGCTGACCGGCCTGTACTGGTCCTACGAGTGGTACCGCAACGGCCTGTTCAAACTGCTCGACGACGCGCCCGCCGGCCAGCAGGCGCAGCGCGGCAAGCCGGGCGGACGTGGCGAGCGCCCGGCCGATGCGGCTCCGCTGGTGGTCGACTACGCGGCGGTATGGAACAGCATCCGCCAGGCCGGCGGCGACCGCTTGCAGGCCTACAACCTGCGCCTGCCGCCGGCTGGCGGCCAGCCGGCGACAGTGTTCTATCGCCTGACCGACGCGCCGCACGAGCGTGCCTTCAACACCCTGACCCTGGACCCGGCCAACGGCCAGGTGAAAAGCGACCAGCGCTATAGCGACCGTTCTTTCGGCAGCCAGTTGCTGGCCAGCGTCTATGCATTGCACGTAGGCAGCTATTTCGGCATGGCCGGACGCATCCTGATGATGCTCGCCAGCCTGGCGATGCCGCTGTTCTTCATCACCGGCTGGCTGCTCTACCTCGACCGCCGGCGCAAGAAACGCGCGGTACGGGCGAGCCGCGCCGACCTGGGCGGCAGCGCCGGCGCCAGCGGCGAGCCCTGGTTGATCGGCTACGCCAGCCAGAGCGGTTTTGCCGAGCAACTGGCCTGGCAGAGCGCCGGCCAGTTGCAGGCGGCCGGGTTGCCGGTGCGGGTCGAATCGCTGGCGCGCCTGGATGCCGGGCAACTCGCCGAGGCGCGCAAGGCGCTGTTCGTGGTCAGCACCTTCGGCGACGGTGAGGCGCCGGACAGCGCCCGCGGCTTCGAACGCAAGGTGCTTGGCCAGGCCGCCAGCCTCGATGGCCTGAGCTACGCCCTGCTGGCCTTGGGAGATCGCCAGTACGAGCAGTTCTGCGGCTTCGCCCGGCGCATGCAGGGCTGGTTGCAGGGGCAGGGCGCGCGGAGCCTGTTCGCCCCGGTGGAGGTCGATGATGGCGACGCCGCGGCCCTGCGCCAATGGCAGGAAAGCCTGGCCGAGGTGACCGGCGGTGCCGCCCCGGCGGCCTGGGAAGCGCCGGCTTTCGAGGTCTGGTCGCTGGCGCGGCGGGAGTGCCTGAACCCTGGCAGCCAGGGCGAGTCGACCTGGCTGCTGGACCTGCGTGCGCCGGCCGACAGCGCCATCCAATGGCGCGCCGGCGATCTGCTGGAGATCGTTCCGCACCAGGCGCCCGCGCGCATCCGCGAATGGCTGCAGCGGCATCACCTGGACGGCCAGGCGCGGGTGGCGGTCGAGGGCGTCGAGCAGAGCCTGGAGCAGGCCCTGGCCGGGCGCCTGCTGCCGGATTCTTTCGAACACCTGGTCGGCTTGCACCCGCAGGCGCTGCTGGATGCGCTGATTCCGCTTTCCGTGCGCCAGTACTCCATCGCGTCGCTGCAGAGCGATGGCGACCTGCAACTGATCGTACGCCAGGAGCAGCATGCCGACGGCAGCCTGGGCATCTGCTCCGGCTGGCTCACCGAGTACCTGCCGCTCGGCGCCGCGCTGACCCTGCGCCTGCGCCGCAACGCGGGTTTCCACCTGCCGGAGGATGACGTGCCGCTGATCCTCATCGGCAACGGCACCGGAGTCGCCGGCCTGCGCAGCCTGTTGCGCGCCAGCATTGCCGCCGGGCGCAAGCGCAACTGGCTGCTGTTCGGCGAACGCAATTTCGCCCACGACTACTACTGTCGTGCGGAGCTGGAGCAAGCCCTGGCCAGGGGCGAGCTGCAACGCCTGGACCTGGCCTTCTCCCGCGACCAGGCGGAGAAAATCTATGTCCAGGACCGCCTGCATGAAGCGGCGGATGAACTGCGGCGCTGGATCGACGAGGGCGCGGCCTTGTACGTCTGCGGCAGCCTGCAGGGCATGGCCGGCGGTGTCGACCGGGTGCTGCGCGAAGTGCTCGGTGAGGAGGCCTTGCAACGCCTGGCCGACGAAGGACGTTACCGGCGCGACGTGTACTGAAGAGATGAATGAAAAAGGCTCCCAAGGGAGCCTTTTCGTTGCCAGCTACTGGGACTGCCGGGCTTTGCGGGGTGTAGGGCGAATAACCGCAGAGCGGTTATCCGCCATTTCGGCGGGGTGTCGGCGGATGACGCCGTTGGCGTCATCCGCCCCACGGAGCTATCGGGACTTCGCGTTGTCCGTGGCGTAGGGCGAACAACCGCAGAGCGGTTATCCGCCATTTCGGCGGGGTGTCGGCGGATGACGCCGTTGGCGTCATGCGCCCCACGGAGCTAGCGGAGCCTTGCGTCGCCGGGCCTCAGATCCACAGGATGAAAGCCAGTACCAGGGCGAAGAAGCCCCATTTCTGCAGGTAGTAGAGCTTGCGGTTGCGCTTCTTCAAACGTTTGCCCTGCAGGCGGATCTTGTAGAGGCTGTCGAAGATCCGATTGAGTCCGCCGGTCCGGTCGCCTGCGTTGTTCGGGGCGGCCGCGGCAGCCATCACGTTGCGGCTGAACCAGCGGTTGAAGGCGGTGGCCCAGCCCTGGGTCAGCGGCCGCTCGATGTCGCAGAAGAGAATGATGCGGTTGTGTTCGGTGGCGTTTTCCGCGTAGTGGATGAAGGTTTCATCGAACACCACCGCCTCGCCGTCGCGCCAGTGGTAGCGCTCGCCGTCCACCTCGATGAAGCAGGCCGGGTCGTTGGGGGTGAACAGTCCCAGGTGGAAGCGCAGCGAGCCGGCGTAGGGATCGCGGTGTCGCACCAGCTTCGAGCCCGGCGGCAGTTCGGCGAACATCGCCGCCTTGACCGAGGGAATCTGCCGCAACAGGGCGGTGGTCTGCGGGCAGAGTTGTCCGGCGGAGGGATGGGCCTCGTCGTACCATTTCAGGTAGAAGCGCTTCCAGCCGCTCTTGAAGAACGAGTTGAAACCGATATCGTCGTACTGTTCGGAACGCTTGATGTTGCCGGCGTCGTGCAGGTGCAGCGCCTCGCTGCGGATGGCTTGCCAGTTGTCGGCCAGAACCTGCAGTTCGGGGAAGGTCTGCGGTGCCAGGTAAGGGCGGTTCGGTACCTTCGAGAACAGGTACATCAGGCAGTTGATCGGAGCGAGGAAGCTGGAGTGGTCGCTCAATTGGCGCGACAGCTTGTGGCGTACCCGGCCGCGGAAATGGACATAGAGGATGCTCAGCGCATAGGCCGCCAGGATGAGAACTTTCATGAATGCAAGGTCGTCGGTGCAAAAGAGGAGAATTTACTCCTGTTCTCAGTGCCTGAGTATGCTACCTGACGCTAATTCGCCAGCACTGCGCTCATTTTTCCGTAATCCTGGCCTCGAAAGGAACGCACAATGAACGACACCGGCCGGCGTATCCTGCTCAACTGCGACATGGGCGAAAGCTTTGGCGCCTGGCGCATGGGCGACGATGTCCACAGCATGCCGCTGGTTGACCAGGCCAACCTGGCTTGCGGCTTCCACGCTGGCGATCCGCTCACCATGCGGCGCGCGGTGGAGCTGGCGGTACGCCATGGCGTGAGCATCGGCGCGCACCCGGCCTATCCCGACCTGAGCGGCTTCGGCCGGCGCTCGCTGGCCTGCTCTGCCGAAGAGGTGCATGCCATGGTGCTGTACCAGATCGGCGCGCTGGACGCTTTCTGCCGTTCCCTCGGTGCCCAGGTGGCCTATGTCAAGCCGCATGGCGCGCTGTACAACGACCTGGTCGGCGATGATGAGCTGCTGCGCGCCGTGCTCGACGCCTGCGCCGCCTATCGCAAGGGCCTGCCGCTGATGGTGCTGGCCCTGGCCGACAACGGCCGCGAGCTGGAACTGGCCGACGAGGCCGACGTGCCGCTGCTGTTCGAGGCCTTCGCCGATCGCGCCTACCTGCCGGACGGTCGGCTGGCGCCGCGGCGGCTTGGCGGCGCGGTGCATCACGATCCGCAGCGGATCATCGAACAGGCCCTGGCCATCGCCCGCGGCGAAGCCTTCCCCGACTACGACGGCAACCCGCTGCGCCTGACCGCCGACAGTCTTTGCGTGCATGGCGACAACCCGCAGTCGCTGGCGGTCCTCCGGCGCCTGCGCGCGGCCCTGGACAGCCTGTGATCCGCATCGAACCCGCTGGTGCCGAAGCCCTGCTGCTGACGCTCGCCGAAGAGCCCGAAGTGGACCTGTCTGTGCGCCTGGCCGAGCTGGCCAGACGTCTGCGCGAGGGGCTCGGCGAAGGCGTCAGGGATCTGGTGCCGGGCTGGACCACCCTGATGCTGCATTACGACCCCTACCGCATCGCCCCGCAGGTACTGGAAGAACGCCTGGGTCCGCTGCTGGCGGAGTGGCACGCCTGGCGCCCCGCCGAGGATGCCGGGCGCCTGCACGAGATTCCCGTCTGGTACGCCGGCGAGGACCTCGCGACGGTAGCGGTTGCCTGCGGATTGACTGGCGAAGGAGTGATCGAACTGCACAGCGCGGCCGAATACCGGGTCGGCGCGATCGGTTTCGCTCCGGGATTCGCCTACCTCGGCGGCCTCGATCCGCGCCTGGTCCTGCCGCGGCGGGCCACCCCGCGGGCGCGTGTACCGGCCGGCAGCCTGGCCATTGCCGAGGCGCAGACGGCGATCTATCCGCAGGCCTCGCCCGGCGGCTGGCACCTGCTGGGACGCAGTCCGTGGCGTCCGTTCGATCCGGCCGCCACTCCTCCGTGCCCACTGGCGCTGGGCGACCGGGTGCGCTTCGTCGCCATCGGGCGCGAGGACTTCCTCGACCTGGGCGGGCGCGAATGAATGGTTTGCGGGTCGTCAAGGCGGGTCCGCAGAGCCTGCTGCAGGACGACGGTCGGCGCGGCTGGCAGCACCTCGGCGTATCCCCGGGCGGCCCTCTGGACCGCCAGGCGGCAGCCTGGGCCAATCGTCTGCTCGGTAATCCCTGGGGGACGCCATTGCTGGAAATCGCTTTCGGCGGCTTGGTGCTGGAGTGCAGGGTGGAGGCGACCTGGCTGGCGTTGACCGGAGCGCGCCTGGCGCTGACGGTGGACGGTCGCGAATGCCTGCCCTGGAGTCGCTTCCGGGTCCGCCGCGGGCAACGCATCGAACTGGGCTTCGCCGAGGCCGGGCAGCGTGCCTACCTGGCCTGCGCCGGCGGTTTCCGGGCGAGGCCGGTACTGGGCAGCGTCGCCTGCCAGGTTCGCGACGGGCTCGGCGGTTTACAGGGCGATGGCCGGATCCTGGCGGAGGGCGATTGCCTGCCGTGTGCCGAAGCGGGAGCGGCGTGTCCGTGGGATGCCAGCGTGCCCTGGTGTTTCCAGCCGGACTACCGGCAGCAGCGGCCCTTGCGCGTGCTGCTCGGCGGCGATGCGGCGGCCTTCGACGCAGCCAGCCGGCAAGCCTTCTTCGCCAGCGCCTGGCGAATCAGCCCGCGGTCCGATCGCATGGGTGTCCGCCTGGCCGGCAAGCCACTGCGCGGGGCGCCGCGCGCCTGGTCGCAGGGCGTGGTGGAGGGCGCTATCCAGGTTCCGCCCGATGGCCAACCCATCGTGCTGATGGCCGACCGCCAGAGCATGGGCGGCTATCCGCTGCTGGGCTTCGTCCATCCACTGGACCTCTCGCGCCTGGCGCAAAGCCCCGCGCATAGCGAGGTAACCTTCGTCGAGAGCGACCTGGCGACGCAGCAGGCCGATCTGCTGCGCTTCTACCGCTTCTTCCGCGGCTGAGCGCTCAGCCGGCCAGGTGGCCGAGCGGCAGCGGCGAGGGCGCCTTGACCGTCTTGATCGCGAAGTTGCTGCGAATGTCGCTGACCCCGGGCAGGCGCAGCAGGGTCTCGCTGAGCAGGCGTTCGTAGGCGCGCAGGTCGGGGACCACCACTTGCAGGAGGAAGTCCGACTCGCCGGAGACGAGGTGCACCGAGATCACCTCCGGGAGGTCGACCACCGCACGGTGGAAGGCCTCGGCCTGCTCCTGGCGGTGGCGCTCCACCTTGATCCCGACGAACACCGTGAGGCCGAGGCCGACCTCGTCGCGGTCGATGCTGGCCTGGTAGCCGCGAATCACCCCGGCCTCTTCCAGCAGGCGCACGCGGCGCAGGCATGGGGACGGGGAGAGGCCGATCTCCTCGGCCAGTTGGACGTTGCTCAGGCGGCCGTCGCGCTGGAGGGCGGCGAGTATGCGGTGGTCATAGGCGTCGAGTTTCATCTTGGCATATCCGGATGGATAGTCTTCGGAGAATGGAATTTACTGCCAAATAGAATGGGTTGGCTGGTGGAAAACGCAAGCACCTGCCCTGCCTTGCGGGCATAGAATCGTTATCCGGGTCACCTTCCTGAAGCCGATACGATGGACACGAGCGCTTTCCTGATTGCCCTGGCGGTGGTTTACCTGGTCCCCGGACCGGACATGCTCCTGCTGTTCCAGACCGGCGCCCGCCAGGGCCGTCGCGCGGCGCTGGTCACCGCCCTCGGCCTGGCCCTGGCTCGGGCCTGCCATGTGCTGATGGCCGCGACCGGGCTGGCGCTGCTGTTCCGTACCGCTCCCTGGACCTTCGACCTGGTGCGTCTGCTCGGCGCCGTCTACCTCGCCTGGCTTGGCCTGCAGATGCTGCGCGGTGGCGGACTGGCCTTGCCGACCAGCGACGCGGGCTCCGCGCCGGTGGTCCCTCACGCCGACCGCCGGGCCTTGCTGCGCGGACTCCTGACCAACCTGCTGAACCCCAAGGCCCTGCTGTTCTGTTCGGTGCTGCTGCCGCAGTTCGTCAGTCCCGGGGCCGGTTCGCTGGCCGTCCAGTTCGCCGCGCTCGGTGCGGTCCTGGTCCTGGTTGGCCTGGCCTTCGACTGCGCCTATGCGCTGGCCGGTGGCCGCCTGGGCCGCTGGCTGGCGTCCCGGCCGCGGGCACAGCGCCTGCAGCAGTGGGGCTTCGGTGGGTTGTTGATAGGGTTCGGGGTAAGGCTGGCGCTGCTGCGCCAGCTCTGAAGGGCTGCGGGGCGGCGAGCGCCCCGTGGCGCTCAGCCGAGGAATTGCTCGGCGTGGTGGCAGGCCACCTGGCGCTGGTCGAGCAGGCGCAGCTCGGGCACCTCGCTGCGGCAGCGCTCGGTGGCGTAGGGGCAGCGCTTGTGGAAGGCGCAACCCTCCGGCGGGTTCAGCGGGTTCGGCAGTTCGCCCTGGATGCGGATCTTCGGCTTCGTCGGGTCCGGGTGGATCGCCGGGGTCGCCGAGAGCAGCGCACGGGTATAGGGATGCAGCGGGTTCTCGTAGAGCTTGTCCGCCGGCCCCATCTCCGCCGGTCGGCCGAGGTACATCACCAGGACGTCGTCGGCGACGTGGCGGACCACCGCCAGGTTGTGCGAGATGAACACGTAGGCGGTGCGGAACTGCTGCTGCAGGTCCATGAACAGGTTCAGTACCTGGGCCTGGATCGACACGTCGAGGGCCGAGGTCGGCTCGTCCGCCACCAGCACCTTGGGTTGCAGCATCATCGCCCGGGCCAGGGCGATGCGCTGGCGCTGGCCG
>NZ_KV800299.1:54288-61826 GCF_001810205.1 Pseudomonas sp. HMSC076A11
GGGCCAGGGCGATGCGCTGGCGCTGGCCGCCGGAGAACATGTGCGGGTAGCGCTGGTAATGCTCCGGCCGCAGGCCGACCTGGCGCATCATCTGCTGGACCTTTTCGCGGCGTTCCTCGCGCGACAGCGCGGTGTTGATCAGCAGCGGCTCGGCCAACTGGTCGCCGATCTTCTGTCGCGGATTGAGCGAGGCGTAGGGGTTCTGGAAGACCATCTGCACGTCGCGGCGCAACTGCCGGCGCTGGTCCTTGCTGGCGCCCTTGACCTCCTGCCCGGCGATTTTCAGCGAGCCGGAGGTGGGTTCCTCGATCAGGGTCAGGGCGCGCGCCAGGGTCGACTTGCCGCAGCCGGACTCGCCGACCACGGCGAGGGTCTTGCCGGCTTCCAGTTCGAACGATACGCCGTTCAGCGCGCGCACCTGGGCGTGGCCCTTGAACAGGCCGCGGGAGACTTCGTAGTGACGGGTCAGATCACGGGCGGTCAGAACGGTTTCCATCAGGCCACCTCGTTCAGCAGGTTCAACGGATAGAAGCAGCGCACCGCGCCGCGCTCGTGTGCCTCCAGGGCCGGCCGCTCCTGGCGGCAATGCTCCTGGGCATAGGGGCAGCGTGGCGACAGCAGGCAACCGCGCGGGCGGTCGTAGCGCCCCGGAACGATGCCGGGCAGGGTGGCCAGGCGGGCTTCGCCGGCACAGTGCTCGGGGATCGCCTTGATCAGCGCCTCGGTGTAGGGATGGGTCGGGCGGTCGAACAGCGCCGGCACGCCGCCGATCTCCACCGCTTCGCCGGCGTACATCACGCAGACGCGCTGGGCGGTCTCGGCGACCACGGCGAGATCGTGGGTGATCAGGATCAGCGCCATGTCCTGGTCGCGCTGCAGGTTCAGCAGCAGCTCCATGATCTGCGCCTGGATGGTCACGTCGAGGGCGGTGGTCGGCTCGTCGGCGATCAGCAGCTTGGGCTCGGCGGCGATAGCCATGGCGATCGCCACGCGCTGGCTCATGCCGCCGGAGAGCTGGTGCGGGTAGGCGTCGAGACGGCTGGCGGCGGCCGGGATCTCGACCCGTTCGAGCAGTTCCAGGGCGCGCTGGCGCAGGGCCTTGCCGCGCAGGCCGAGATGCAGGCGGAGGACTTCCTCGATCTGGTAGCCGACGGTGTAGCTGGGGTTGAGGGCGGTCATCGGGTCCTGGAAGACCATCGCCATGTCCTTGCCGACGATGCGCCGGCGCTGGCGGCCCTTGAGGGTGAGCATGTCGTGGCCGTCGAAGCGCAGGTGATCGGCGGATACCCAGCCGGGGGCGTCGATCAGGCCCATCAGGGCCATCATGGTCACCGACTTGCCGGAGCCGGACTCGCCGACGATGGCCAGCACCTCGCCCTTGTCGACGCTCAGGTCGAGGCCGTCGACCACGGGCACGGCGGTGGTGTCGCCGAAGCGTACGCTGAGGTTCTTGATATCGAGGAGGCTCATGCGGCGGTCTCCTGTGGCGCGGATACGGATGCGCTGTTCATGGTTGTGCTCCTCATGCCGCGTTCTTCAGTTTCGGATCGAGGGCGTCGCGCAGGCCATCGCCCATCAGGTTGATCGCCAGTACGCTGAGCAGGATGGTCAGGCCGGGCAGGCTGACCACCCACCAGGCGCGCTCGATGTAGTCGCGGGCGGAGGCGAGCATGGTGCCCCACTCGGGGGTCGGCGGTTGCACGCCGAGGCCGAGGAAGCCGAGGGCGGCGGCGTCGAGGATCGCCGAAGAGAAGCTCAGGGTGGCCTGGACGATCAGCGGCGCCATGCAGTTCGGCAGCACGCAGACGAACATCAGTCGCAGGGTGCCGGCGCCGGCCAGGCGCGAGGCGGTGACGTAGTCGCGGTTTAGCTCGGTCATCACCGCGGCGCGGGTCAGGCGTACGTAGGCCGGCAGCGAGACGATGGCGATGGCGATCACGGTGTTGATCAGGCCCGGGCCGAGGATCGCCACGATGGCCACCGCCAGCAGCAGCGACGGCAGCGCCAGCATGATGTCCATCAGGCGCATGATCAGCGGCCCGGCACGGTTCGGCGAGAAGCCGGCGAGCAGGCCGAGGAGGATGCCGGGGATCAGCGAGATCACCACCGAGGACAGGCCGATCAGCAGCGACAGGCGGGCGCCGTGGATCAGCCGCGAGAGCAGGTCGCGGCCCAGCTCGTCGGTGCCGAGCAGGAAGCGCGCCTGGCCGCCTTCCAGCCAGGATGGCGGGGTCAGCAGGAAGTCCCGGAACTGCTCGCTCGGATCGTAGGGGGCGACCCAGGGGGCGAATAGCGCGCAGAACACGATCAGCAGCATGAACAGCAGGCCGCCGAGGGCGCCCTTGTTGTGCGCGAAGGCCTGCCAGAATTCCTTCAGCGGGGACGGGTAGACCAGGCTCGGGTCGCTGGCGGGAGCGTTGTGCATGGCGTTCATCGGCTGCCTCCTCAGCGTTGGTGGCGAATGCGCGGGTTGGCCAGGCCGTAGAGGATGTCCACGACGAAATTGACCAGGATGACCAGGGTGGCGACCAGCAGGATGCCGTTCTGCACCACCGGGTAGTCGCGACGGCTGATGGCGTCGATCAGCCACTTGCCGATGCCCGGCCAGGAGAAGATGGTTTCGGTCAGCACCGCGCCGGCGAGCAGCGTGCCGACCTGCAGGCCGAATACCGTCAGCACCGGAATCAGCGCGTTGCGCAGGGCGTGCACGAAGACCACCCGGGCCGGCGACAGGCCCTTGGCGCGGGCGGTGCGCACATAGTCTTCGCGCAGCACCTCGAGCATCGCCGAGCGGGTCATGCGGGCAATCACCGCCAGCGGGATGGTGCCCAGCACGATGGCCGGCAGGATCAGGTGGCGCACGGCATCGAGGAACGAGCCCTGTTCGTCGGAAAGCAGGGTGTCGATCAGCATGAAGCCGGTCTTCGGCTCGATGTCGTAGAGCAGGTCGAGACGGCCGGACACCGGCGTCCAGCCCAGCGACACGGAGAACAGCATGATCAGGATCAGGCCCCACCAGAAGATCGGCATCGAATAGCCGGCGAGGGACACCGTCATCACCCCGTGGTCGAACAGCGAACCGCGTTTCAGGGCGGCGATCACCCCGGCCAGCAGGCCGAAGGTGCCGGCGAAGAGCATGGCGGCCAGGGACAGTTCCAGGGTCGCCGGGAACAGGGTGAGGAATTCGTGCCAGACGCCTTCGCGGGTGGTCAGCGATTCGCCGAGATTGCCCTGTGCCAGGTTGCCCACGTAGTCCAGGTACTGCTGGTACAACGGCTTGTCCAGGCCCAGGCGGTGCAGGGCCTCGGCATGCATCTGCGGATCGACGCGACGTTCGCCCATCATCACTTCCACCGGGTCGCCGGGAATCAGGCGGATCAGCGCGAAGGTGAGCAGCGTCACGCCGAAGAAGGTGGGGATCAGCAACCCCAATCGTCGTGCAATGAAACTAAGCATGTTGGCGGGTAACTCCTCATCGCGGACCGTGCGCCCCGCTGGCGGCGGGGCTGTGGTCCTTGTTCTTCTACGGCTTCACCGAGGTGGTGGCGAAGTTGTTGTTGCTCAACGGATTGATCACGTAGCCCTGCAACGTGTTCCGCCGGACGTTGAACAGCTTCGGGTAGGCCAGCGGTATCCATGGGGCCTGTTCGTGGAATACCACCTGGGCCTGCTCGTACAGTTTCGCCCGCTCGGCCGGATCGCTCACCTCGCGGGCCTTGCGCATCAGCGCCTCGAAGTCCTTGTCGCACCAGCGCGCCTGGTTTTCACCCGACTCGGCGGCGGCGCAGCTCAGGTTCGGGCTGAGGAAGTTGTCCGGGTCGCCGTTGTCGCCGGCCCAGCCAAGCAGCGACAGGTCGTGCTCGCCGGCCTTCGAACGCTTGAGCAGCTCGCCCCATTCCAGGGAACGGATGGTCAGCTGGATGCCGGCCTTGGCCAGGTCTGCCTGCAGCATCTGTGCCGCCAGGGCGGGGTTGGGGATGGTAGGCGAGGTGCCGTTGCGAATGAACAGGGTGATCCTGAGATTTTCCGCGCCGGCTTCCTTGAGCAGCGCCCTGGCGCGTTCGGGATCGTGCGGCCAGTCCTGGATCGAATGGTTGTAGCCGAGCAGGGTCGGGGGATAGGGACCGACCGCCGGACTGGCCGCGCCGGGGCCGAACACCGCGTCGAGCATGGCCTTCTTGTCCAGCGCGAGGTTGATCGCCTGGCGCACGCGCGGGTCGTCGAGCGGCTTGTGCTGGGTGTTGATGGCAATGTAGGTGGTCAGCAGGGCATCGATCTCGTCCACCGCCAGGTTCGGGTCCTGCTTCAGGCGCGGCACGTCCTCCGGTTTCGGGTACAGCGAGACCTGGCACTCGCCGGCACGGACCTTCTGCATGCGCACGTTGGGATCGAGGGTAATGGCGAACACCAGGTTGTCGATCGGCGGCTTGCCGGCGTAGTAGTCCGGGTTCGCCGTATAGCGGACCTGGGCGTCCTTGGCGTAGCGCTTGAAGACGAACGGCCCGGTGCCGATCGGCTGGTTGTTCAGCTGGCCCTGCTTGCCGGCGGCGAGCAACTGGTCGCCGTACTCGGCGGAATAGATGGACGCGAAGGGCATCGCCATATCGCGCAGGAACGGCGCTTCGGGACGGTTGAGGACGAAGCGCACGGTGAGCTCGTCGACCTTTTCCACCGACTTGATCAGCTCGCCCATGCCCATCGCGTCGAAGTAGGCGTAGCCGCGCAGCGCCGAGGCATGCCAGGGATGCTTCGGATCGAGGGCGCGCTGGAAGGTCCACAGCACATCATCGGCATTCAGGCTCCGGGTCGGCTTGAAGTAGTCGGTGGTATGGAATTTCACGCCGGGGCGCAGGTGGAAGGTATAGCTCAGTCCGTCGGCGCTGACGTCCCAGCGCTCGGCCAGCCCCGGGATCACCTCGGTGGTGCCGGGGCGGAAGGCGAGCAGGCGGTTGAACACGGTTTCCGCGGAGGCGTCGGCGGTCACCGCGCCGGTGTACTGGACGATGTCGAAGCCTTCCGGGCTGGCCTCGGTGCAGACCACCAGGTTCTTCGCCTGGGCCGCGCCGGCGGCGCATAGCGCCAGGGCCAGGGCCAGGGGCAGGTGTCGGAGCAACGGATGGAGCATGGGGTCCTCCTCGTGGGCCCCGTCGCCGGGGCCGCCGGTTGTCGCAGGTTTACAGCAGGTTGAAGGGGAAGGTGCTGACCAGGCGCAGTTCGTTGACGCTGCCGTCGACCTGGTTCTGGCTGGCCTTGTGCATCATGTAGGTGAGCTTGAAGGTGCTGTCCTTGATCGGCCCGTTCTGCACCTTGTAGGCCGCCATCAGGCCCAGCTCGTGGTGCTTCTCGCCGTCCTGGGCGCGCACCTCGGCGTAGTTGCCGTAGGCACCGTTGCGATCGCCGTCGTAGTGGGTGCCGTCGATGTCCCAGCCCTTCACGTACCACACGCCGGTGCTCAGGCCGGGGACCCCGTAGTAGCTCCAGTCGGTCTCGTAGCGGATCTGCGCGGACTTCTCGTTGGGGCTGTTGTAGTCGGCCAGCATCGAGTTGGCCAGGAAGATCGCCGAGGTCTCGTGCACGTAGTCGAAGTATTCGTTGCCGTCGACCTGCTGGTAGGCCAGGGTCAGGGCGTGGGCGCGATGGCCGAGAGTGAAGGCCAGGCTCCAGGTGTCGTTGTCGATGTAGCCGGCCTCGCGCGCGCCGGTGTCGCCGGTGTGGTAGCCGTTGAAGGCGGTGCGCAGGGCGATGCCGTTCTCGAGGTCGCCGATGTCGTGGGTCACGCCCAGGTAGTACTGGTTCCAGACGTCCTGGAAATGCGAGCCATAGAGGGAGATTTCCAGCCCGTCGAGCGGCTTGTAGTTGCCGCCCAGGTAGTTCAGGCGGTCGCCCTTGACCTGGCGGGTGCCGTACTCGGTGGTCATGTCCTCGTCGCCGGAACCGGTCCGCGGGCTGACCTTGCGGAAGCTGCCGGCCTGCAGGCTGAGGTTGTCCAGCTCCTCGCTGGTCACGGCGAAGCCGGTGAAGCTGGAGGGCAGGGCACGGTTGTCGATATAGCTGAACACTGGAGTGTTGACCAGGAAGCGACCGGCCTTGAATTCGGTATTCGAGGCGCGCAGGCGGATGTTGGCGACGCCCAGCTTGGACCACTCGCCGATCGCCTCGCCATCGCTGTTCGCCAGGGTCCGGTTGCCGCCGCCGCCGATGCGGCCCTTGCCGCGCTCCAGGGCGATCTCGTTGAAGGCTGCGACGTCGAAGCCGAAGCCGATGCTGCCCTGGGTGTAGCCCGAGCTGTACTTGAGCACCGTGCCCTGGACCCAGGCGTTGCGCTGGTGGATGCGCTGGGAGCCGCCGCCGGCCTTGGGAATGCGGAAGGTGAAGCTGTCCTTCATGTTTTCCCGCGAGTAGAAGTTGCGGGTGGTCAGGGTCAGGCTCTGCCCCTCGAACAGCCCGCTGGCGCCGGCCTGGCCCTTGATCGGTTTCTCCACGCTGGGGATGCTCTGCACCTGGGCGGCGTAGCTGGGATTGTCCGGGGTCGGCGGGGTTGCCTGCTCGTCCGCTGCCCAGCCTGGCGCGGCCGATGCCATCAAGGCCAATCCCAGCGTCGCGCCGGTCACTCGTTGGTATCTCATCACCTGATTGCTCCCTTTATTGTTGTCATGGCACCTGTTTTACCCACCAGGTTTGCGCCGGTTTCGCCCGCGCCTGGGCGCGGCGGTCGAATACGGCGAGGCGAGCGCTCCTGGCGGAACGCGCGCAGCGCCGTTCTGGAACACGGGCAGGAAAAGCAAAGAAATGAAGTACGGGTCGTGCCGTTCTTCTGCACCCCGGTCGTTTCACGACCGGGGTGGCGTCGGCATCAGGGCTGGTTGGCTACGCCATAGAAGGCGTTCCGCGAGAAGGGGCTGATCTTGAAGTCATGCACCGACTTGTTCATCGGCTGGTACACGGTGGAGTGGGCGATCGGGGTGATCGGCACCTGCTCCTTGAGGATGTGCTGGGCCTGCTTGTACAGCTCGCTGCGCTTGTCCTGGTCGGAGACCCGCTTGGCAGCCTTGACCAGCTTGTCGTAGGCCGCGTCGCACCATTTCGATACGTTGTTGCCGTTGATCGAGTCGCAGCCGTAGAGGGTCGCCAGCCAGTTGTCCGGATCGCCGTTGTCGCCGGTCCAGCCGAACAGCATGGCGTCATGCTCGCCGGCATGGGCGCGCTTGATGTACTCGCCCCACTCGTAGCTGACGATCCTGGCCTTGATGCCGATCTTCGCCCAGTCGGCCTGGATCATCTCCGCCATCAGCTTGGCGTTGGGGTTGTAGGGACGCTGCACCGGCATCGCCCACAGGGTGATCTCGGTGCCCTCGGCGATGCCGGCCTTCTTCAGCAGTTCCCGGGCCTTGGCCGGATCGAACGGGGCGTCCTTGATGGTTTCGTCATAGGACCACTGGGTCGGCGGCATGCCGTTCACCGCCAGTTGCCCGGCACCCTGGTAGACGGCGTCGATGATGGCCTGCTTGTTCACCGCCATGTCCAGCGCCTGGCGTACT
>NZ_KV800299.1:61926-67477 GCF_001810205.1 Pseudomonas sp. HMSC076A11
TGACGTTGTAGGCGATGTAGCCGAGGTTGAAGCCTGGCTGCGAGGGCACCTTCAGGTTCGCCGCTTCCTGCAGGGCCTTGAGATCGGCGGGGCGTGGGTTGAGGGTGATCTGGCACTCGCCGGCCTTGAGCTTCTGCGCGCGCACCGCGGCGTCGGTGTTGATCGAGAAGATCAGGTTGTCGATCTTCACGTCTTCGGGTTTCCAGTAGTCCTTGTTGCCCTTGAAGCGGATCTGCGCATCCTTCTGGTAGCGGCTCAGGATGAAAGGCCCGGTGCCGATCGGCTTCTGGTTGATCTGCTGTGGCTTGCCGGCCTCGAGCAACTGCCCGGCGTACTCGGCGGACTGGATCGAGGCGACGTCCATCGCCAGGTTCTGGATGAAGGCGGCGTCGACCTCGTTGAGGGTGAACTTCACCCTGTGCTCGTCGAGCTTCTCGACCCTGGCGATGTTCTTGTCCAGGCCCATGTCGGTGAAGTAGGGAAACTCGGTGGGGTAGGCCTTGCGGAACGGATGATCCTTGTCGAGCATGCGCTGGAAGGTGAACAGCACATCGTCGGCGTTGAATTCGCGGGTCGGCTTGAAGTAGTCGGTGCTGTGGAACTTCACACCCTTGCGCAGGTGGAAGGTGTAGGTCTTGCCGTCGTCGCCGATGTCCCAGCTTTCCGCCAGGGCCGGGATCGCCCGGGTGCCGCCGCGCTCGAACTGGACGAGGCGGTTGAACAGGGTGACCGAGGTCGCGTCGTAGTCGGTGCCGGTGGTGTACTGGGCGGGATCGAAGCCGGCCGGGCTGCCCTCCGAGCAGAACACCAGGTTGCTGGCGGCGTGGGAGAACGGGGAGCCGAGGATCAGACCGGCTGCCAGCCAGGCCCGAAGGGGAAGGATCTTACGCATGCAAACCTCATTTTTTCTTTTTCTAAGGGCATCGTCTGAGGATCGGCCTTATGGGCCATGGCAACTCTCGCCTTTCCATGGATGGCGGGTGACAGCCATGGACCCTGTGCGGCGACAGCGATCGTCCGTTTGTTGTTGGTCGACGATTCGCTGATGCCGAAATTAAGTCATGCTGAAATTGTGGTCAACGAAAATTAAGCACGACTAACATTTCTCTTGCGAAAACGTTTGCCTGACAGGATGGGAAGGTGCGCTACGGACTGGCTCAGGGCGTCGGATGGTCGTCGAACAGGCCCATGGTGGTGATGGTCAGGACTTCCGCCACATCGCTGCCGACGTTGGCCAGGCAATGGGTCTTGGTCGCGTCGAAGTGCACCGAGTCGCCGGCGCCGAGGGGGTACTGGCGCCCCTCGATGGTGTAGACGATCTGCCCGGACAGGACGTAGGAAAACTCGGCGCCCTCATGGGAGATCAGCTCCGACTGGTAGCCCACCGGCATGTTCATCTTGACCGCATTGATCAGGTTGCCGGGGAAGGAGCTGGACAGGCGTTCGTAGGCCAGCGGCTGGCCCTCGATGGTGTAGCGTACCCGCTCGCCTTCGTGGGAGTCGGGCTGGGGTTGTGCCGGTTGGTCGAACAGGGCATTGAGCGGGATATTCAGCGACTTGGCGATGTTGGCCAGGGAAGAGATCGATACACCGGTGAGGTTGCGCTCCGCCTGGGAGAGGAAGCTCGCGGTGAGACCGGATTCGCTGGCGACTTGGTGCAGGGTCTTCTTGGCGGCGCGGCGATAGCGACGCAGGCGTTCGCCGATGCGGTCTACGGTCATTGGGGAGACTCTTGTTGAAAGGCGCAGTATACCCAGCGCGGGGCGTCAATAAAGTCTGACAGATGAACTACCCGAACCCCTATTTTTTAAGTGTGACTGAAAATTTGTTTTGACCTGAATTTAAGCTCGACTTAAATTTCAGCCCGGTCCAGACGAGGAGAACAACAAATGACCGTGGGTGTTGGCGGGAGTACCCCTGCGCAGGCGCTGGAGCGTCTGCGGAACATGATGGACGGCGCGCAGCCGATCGGCCTGGCGTCTTACCGTGCGCGAATCGCCGCGGCCCAGGCGTGGATGGGCGAGCATGGCATCGCCGCGGCGTACCTGCATGCAGGCAGCAACCTGCGTTACTTCAGCGGCGTGCAATGGCACCCCAGTGAACGCCTGGTGGGTGCTCTACTGCCCGCCGAGGGCGCCCTCGAATACCTTGCGCCGGCCTTCGAGGAAGGTACGGTGCGCGACTTCCAGGTGGTCGATGGCGCCATCCACACCTGGGAGGAACACCAGGATCCCTATCGCCTGCTGCTCGATCGCCTGGAGGCGCTCGGCGTGGGCGAGCGCAGCACGGTCGCACTGTGTCCGAGCCTGCCGTTCGGCATGTTCGAGCGCTTGCGCCAACAGGCGCCGGGCAGGAACTTCGTCAGCGCCGCGCCGCTGATCGACCAGGGACGGATGCGCAAGTCGGCCGAGGAGCTGGCGCTGATGCAGCGGGCCAAGGACATGACCCTGGAAGTGCAGAAGGCCGCGGCGAGCATTCTTCGCGAAGGCATCAGCACCACCGAAGTCGCCGAGTTCATCCACCAGGCGCACCGCAAGGTGGGCGCGCCCGGTTCGACCTTCTGCATCGTCCTGTTCGGTGCCGCCAGTGCCTTCCCGCATGGGGTGAAGCATGCGCAGGTGCTGAAGGATGGCGACATGGTGCTGATCGATACCGGCTGCCAGGTCCACGGCTACCAGTCGGATATCACCCGCAGCTATGTGTTCGGCACGCCTAGCGCACGCCAGCGCGAATTCTGGGGGATGGAGCGCGACGCCCAACTGGCGGCCTTCGAGGCCGCGCGTCTGGGCCAGCCCTGCGAGGCGGTGGACGCCGCCGCGCGGCGTTCGCTGGAGGCCAACGGCCTGGGGCCGGACTACCGCATGCCTGGCCTGCCGCACCGCACCGGGCATGGCATCGGCATGGACGTCCACGAAGGCCCGTACCTGGTGCGTGGCGATCGCACGCCGCTGGATGTCGGCATGTGCTTCAGCAACGAACCGATGATCTGCGTGCCCGGCGAGTTCGGCATTCGCCTGGAGGATCACTTCTACATGACGAAGGAAGGACCGCGCTGGTTCACCCAACCGAGCCCGTCCATCGACGATCCCTTCGGCCTCGGCGGCTGATCCGGCCGAACGATAACGCCGCACGCGGGAAGGCAAGGACCAGGGCTTCCCGCGTGCGGCGCAGCGATCAGTCCAGCTTCACCCGCGAAAAGTCCCGCGCCGACATCGGGCTCATGCGGTAGCCGCTGACGTTCTTGCGTTGCGCGTCGAACATCAAAGGATGCGCCAGCGGCAACCAGGGCATCTGCTCGTGGAAGATCCGCTGCGCTTCCTTGTACAGCGCTACCCGTTGGCTCTCGTCGTTGCTCATGCGCGCCTTGCGGATGGCTTCGTCGAAGCCCTTGTCGCACCAGCGCGCGCGATTTTCCCCGGACTCCACCGAGGCGCAGCCGAGGTTGTGGGTGAGGAAGTTGTCCGGGTCGCCGTTATCGCCGATCCAGCTGTAGAGCATCATGTCGTGTTCGCCGGCCTTGGTGCGCTTGACCATCTCGCCCCACTCGAACTGGCGGATGTTCACCCGGATGCCGATGGCGGCCAGGTCGGACTGGATCAGTTGCGCCACTCGCGCCGGGTTGCCGCCGGGGCCGCTGCCGGTGCTGATGTAGAGGTTCAGGGGTGTGTCCGGGGTGACGCCGGCTTCCTTCAGCAGGGCCTTGGCCCGTTCGGGGTCGTAGGGCCAGTCGCGGATGCTGTCGTCGTAGCCGAGCAGCATCGGCGGGTAGGGGCCGATGGCCGGGCGGGCCTGGTCGCCGAAGACGATCTTCAGGTAGGACGACTTGTTGAAGCCCATGGCGATCGCCCGGCGCACGCGCGGGTCGTCGAACGGTTCGTGCCGGGTGTTGATCGCGGCGTGTGAGGTGATCATCGCCGCTTCTTCCAGCACCGTCAGCTGCGGGTCCTGGCGTAACGCGGCGACGTCTTCGGGCTTGGGCGTCAGGGCGATCTGGCATTCGTTGCGGCGCAGGCGCTGCACGCGCACGTTGGGGTCGAGGGTGATCGCCAGCACCAGGTGGTCGATGGCCGGCTTGCCCTTCCAGTAGTCGGGGTTGGCTGCGTAGCGCACCTGGGCATCCTTGCGGTAGCGGATGAAGACGAACGGGCCGGTGCCGATCGGCTTGCTGTTGAGTTCGTCGCCCTTGCCCCTGGCGATCAACTGGCCGGCATATTCGGCGGAGAGGATCGAGCCGAACGGCATGGCCAGGTCGGCGAGGAACGGCGCCTCCGGGTGCTTGAGGACGAAGCGCACCTGATGTTCGTCGATCTTCTCGATGCGCTCGATGATGTCGCGCAGTTGCATGGCGTCGGCGTAGGGGTAGCCGCTGGGCGAAAGGTCGTGGGCGGGGTGCTGCGGATCGAGCATGCGCTGGAAGCTGAACAGCACGTCGTCGGCGTCGAATTCGCGGGTTGGCTTGAAGTAGTCGGTGCTGTGGAATTTCACGCCCTGGCGCAGGCGGAAGGTGTAGACGAGGCCGTCAGCGGAGACGTCCCAGCTTTCCGCCAGGGCCGGGATCACCGTGGCGCTGCCCGGAGCGAACGCGGCCAGCGCGTTGTACAGCGGATGGGCTGAGGCGTCGAAGGTGTAGCCGGAGGTATAGCGGGCCGGATCGAACCCTTCCGGCGCCGCTTCGGTGCACACCGCCAGGGTCTTCGGCTGGGCCTGGATGGCGGCGCTGGCGGCGAGGGCGAGCAGCAGCAGGCTGTAGCGCAGGGCAGAGCGTGGTCGCATGGATGACTCCTCTGGAGCGGGACGGCCGGGTCGGCCGCCCCGGGGAGAGGCGCCGCCTCGCTCGTGGCGGGGCGGCGCGGCTGGCAGGCGAAGCTACTTGCCGACGCTGACCTCGTAGAACGAGTTCAGGCCGAAGGGACTGATCCTGAAGTCGTGTACCGTCTTGCGCATCGGCTGGTACACGGTGGAGTGGGCGATCGGGGTGATCGGCACCTGCTCCTTGAGGATGTGCTGGGCCTGCTTGTACAGCTCGGTGCGCTTGCCCTGGTCGGTGGTGCGCTTGGCATCCTTGACCAGCTTGTCGTAGCCGGCGTCGCACCATTTGGAGAAGTTGTTGCCGTCCACCGCGTCGCAGCCGTAGAGGGTGCCGAGCCAGTTGTCCGGGTCGCCGTTGTCGCCGCTCCAGCCGATCAGCATGGCGTCATGCTCGCCGCCCTTGGCGCGCTTGATGTATTCGCCCCATTCGTAGGTGACGATCTTCGCCTTGATACCGATCTTCGCCCAATCGTTCTGCAGCATTTCCGCCATCAGCTTGGCGTTGGGGTTGTAGGGGCGTTGTACCGGCATGGCCCACAGGGTGATCTCGGTGCCTTCGGCGACGCCGGCCTTCTTCAGCAGCTCCCTGGCCTTGGCCGGATCGTAGGGCGCGTCCTTGATGGTCTCGTCGTAGGACCACTGGGTCGGTGGCATGCCGTTGCTCGCCAACTGGCCGGCGCCCTGGTAGACGGCGTCGATGATGGCCTTCTTGTTCACCGCCATGTCCAGCGCCTGGCGTACT